>LSTE01000046.1 GCA_001644445.1 Gammaproteobacteria bacterium SCGC AG-212-F23 | reverse complement strand
TTTTTACTCGCGTCTCCGCGAGGTATATCTCGTCATCCCCGCATGAGAATCCATCTATATTAGATGGAGATCCCCGCTTAAAGCACGCGGGGAGGGATCTCCCGCTTAAGTAAGTTAATCCGCTTTCCACTTCTTCTGTAACATTTCTTTATTCATTCGTAACCACTGTAACGCCACAATCGCAGGAGCAGTTTTGATTTTGCCATTGTCTAAGAGAGCAAATGCTTCTTCACTAGTCACATTGAGTACGCGAATATCTTCATGTTCATGTGCTAATCCGTGAATTCCCTGAACATTGGTCGCATCAGTTTTTCCGCAATAAACGTGTAAGTATTCATCTGTACCACCCGGGCTCACATGGTAATCGTGAATTAAAATCAAATCAGAAATAAGGCATCCTGCTTCTTCATCTGCTTCGCGGATAGCAACATCGGCAGGTTTCTCAGTGCGATAAACGCCTGCGACAATTTCAATTAACCAAGGAGAATCACCACGATTAAGCGCGCCAGGTCGAAATTGTTCGATTAAAATAACACGATCTAATACAGGATCATACGGTAATACGGCGGCAGCCGATAAACGCTCTAATACTTCGCGCTCTACAACGTCGCTCCATCCGCCGCTGAATACTTCATGGCGAAGATGATAACGAGCTAGTGTGAAAATGCCTTGATAAAGGATTTCACGGTGTAGTAGTTCGTAATTCTGTGGTGATTGATTCGTCATTATTTATCGGAAATAAATTTTTCTAATTTATGCACTTCCGACTCTAAGTCTTCAAGTTTTTTGCGAGTGCGTGATAATACTTTGGATTGCACATCGAATTCTTCGCGTGTGACTAACTCTAATTTTGCAAATGCATTTTTGAGAATATCGTGGAAATTTTTTTCCATGTCTTTTTTTAAGGTTTTCACACTGGAAGGTAGTGCATCGCATAAACGTCCGGCTAAATTATTGAGAAAATCCTTTTTTTTCATGAGTGCGTGACCTCTTCGATGGTTAATAGATGACGAGCAAATTCCGGTAATGCCATGGCAGCTTTGTGGGTGTCTATATTGTAATAAAGTGTTTTAAATGGGCGGTTGAAAATATCTTTTTCGCGTATGCGTTTAAAATGGCTTTCTTTGAAAGCGACAACTACAGTTTTCCATAAAAAAGTCAGTGGTAATACATCAGAAAATCCAGAGTTAATTAATTGTTGTTGCAAGGATTTTAATGAATCGATTTCCAGTAAAGACGTGCTTTGTTGTACTAAAAGACCATTGGGGTTTAGTAGAGATAAATGGCTTGCAAAAGATTCTGTATCCGATTTCTCTGCTAAGATAATGATGTCAAAAAGCGTTTTCTTTTTTTGGGAGAATGGGTTAACACGGGGATCCGCATGTTTTTTGTCATGACATATCTGCGTCACTGTTGTGTGCTTCAAAACCTCTTGCAAAAGTTTTTGGTCATGATCGCCATGAATAGCAATGATTTTAGGCGCAGGATGGAAGAATAGCGCAGGATGTGTCATCATTTCCTGAAGAACAATGGTGTCATTGATGGGTTTTTGCGTCATGGATGTTCTCTGTCAGTCATTTTACGTTTTTATTCTACTGGACTCTTTGGTAAATCTCAAATGCAATGTTAAAATGCTTGCATGATCAAAACATACCTCACCATCGCCACCCGTGAAAGTCCGCTTGCACTCTGGCAAGCGAACTGGGTCAAGCTACAACTTGAAAAAATTCATCCCGATTTAAAAATCGAGTTATTAGGGATGACAACCTCTGCAGATCGTATGCTAGATGTTTCATTGGATAAAGTAGGTGGTAAAGGATTATTTGTCAAAGAATTGGAAGATGCTTTGTTGCAGGGTCGTGCTGATATAGCTGTGCATTCGATGAAAGATGTGCCTGTTGTTTTCCCTCCAGGTCTTCATGTGCCTGTGATGTGTGTGCGTGAAGAGCCGCGTGATGTTTTGGTTTCTACAACGGGCACATCGTTAAAAACGTTGCCAGCGAATGCAATCATTGGCACATCGAGTTTGCGTCGTCAGAGTCAACTGGCTGCAATACGTCCTGATTTGCAATTTATGGCTTTGCGCGGTAACGTCAATACACGATTAAAAAAGTTAGATGAAGGTATGTTTACTGCTATTGTATTAGCAGCAGCAGGATTAAAACGTTTAGGCTTAGAAAAACGCATAACAAGTTTTTTAACATTTGAAGAGTCACTGCCAGCTGCAGGCCAAGGTGTTTTAGGCATAGAATGTCGATTACAAGATGATGCTATTCAAAAAATTATTGCTCCTTTAAATCATCCTGTTTCTTTTGCCTGTGTGACTGCAGAGCGCGCTATGTGCAAGCAGCTCAACGGCAATTGCCAAACGCCTATTGCAGCGTATGCGGAAATTCAAAACAATCAACTTTATTTACGCGGCTTAGTTGCAAGCCCAGATGGGAAAATAATCCTTCGAGCTGAAGCAACGCACGCGATTGATCAGTCAGAAGAATTAGGTTATTTAGTTGCTGAAACCCTTAAAAAACAAGGGGCTTTGACTATTTTAGCCAAGGATTGATAATTTCTAAACAATACGATACGAAAATTTTAGGGTTTTGACTTAATGAAACATTACCAGGTTCTGGTCACTCGACCTTCTCCAGATGGGGAAGCATTATGCGAAAGCATTCGCGCAGCAGGTGGGAAGGCGGTTTTTTATCCGGCGATTGAAATTGTGCCGTTGTTGCATGCTGAGGTGGTTGTCAAAGCCGATTGGGTGATTTTTGTGAGTCCACAGGCGGTGTATAACAGTAAAAATTTATGGGTGTCGCATGCGGCAAAAGTGGCAGCGATAGGTGCAGGTACTGCAGCGGCATTGCGTAAAAAAGGTGTTGATAATGTTGTATTTCCCGAGCATGAGTGGAATTCAGAAGGGTTATTGCAATTGTCTGAATTGCAAAATGTGCAAGGGGCGAAAATTGTTTTAATCCGTGGTGAAATGGGTCGTGAAAAGCTTGCGGAAACTTTACTACAACGCGGTGCATTGCTTGAGCATATCATTGCTTATAGGCGCATATTGCCAAAAGCGGATATATTTCCTATTCAACAGTTACTAGAACAGCAAAAAATTGATATCATTGTCACGACCTCCAAAGAAGGCTTACAGAATATGTATCGATTATTGGGGGAGAATATGAAAAAAACAGTGTTGCTCGTCATTAGTAAGACTATGCAAGATTATGCTTATGCGCTAGGGTTTCAAAAAATATTACTTGCTGATAATGCGAGTAATGAAGCGATTATTGATCGATTGAGGAAATAGGATGGAAACTGAACGTAGAAAAATGCCTTGGGCGAACATCGGGATTATTTTTTCAGGATTGGCTGCAGTTGTGCTGATCATGGTTTTTTTTACCGGCTATCATCAATTATTGCAAACCAATCAGAAAATGTCAGAAAAAATAGAAGTACTCGAACAAAGTACTGAAAAATTGCACGTAGCGCAAATGACATCAGAACAAACCATGCAGACTTATCTTAACGAGCAAAAACAAATTATAGCCCAAGTACAACAGCATCAAGATATTTGGAAAATGGCGAACGCACAATACTTGGTTCGTCTTGCTGATGCAGAACTTACTTATGAAAATAATCCTGCGCTTGCGCTCACTTTATTAAAAACTGTGGATGATATACTTACTCCTCTGACTGATCCAAAATTGCTGGTATTGCGCAAAGCATTGGCTGTTGATCTTGCGCAATTAAAAACAGCCATGACTGTCGATGTGACAGGGATTTATGCGCGTATAGCTGCGTTAAATAATGATTTAGATAAACTTCCATTGCCTACGCAGCAAGTGGCAGATCAATCCCAGGACACCATCGATACATCAAAATTATCTTGGTGGCAGCGCGGTTTAGTACAGATAAAGAAAGCGTTAAAGCAAATTGTCACCGTGCGTTACCATGAAAACGGTATTCCACCTTTAGTATTGCCTAACGAACAAGTATTTTTTTACGAAAACTTGCATGCCATGTTAGAGAAATCTATGTGGGCCTTGCTGCACAGAAATACAGAAATTTATCGTGATAGTTTGCAACAAACAGCTAACTGGATTAAGCAGTATTGTTTGCCCGATTCGCCTATCACCCAATCTGCGCTGACTACTTTATCCGATTTGGAAAAAATCGATATCAATCCTGCGATGCCAAAAATTGCAGCGACTCTGCAAGCATTTCATAATTATTTTGTGCAAGATGAAAATCCATCTACGCCATCCTCACAGGGGAAAAATGGAGTAGCACAATGAAAAAATTTATTTTCATATTGCTAGTGCTGCTTTTTTCGGTATGGGTAGGAGTGAAAGTTGCCGCAGATCCGGGTTATGCGTTTTTCGCTTGGCGACACTGGACGGTACAGATGCCATTATGGTTTTTGGTAGTGAGTGGTATGCTTTTCTTGTTATTATTTTATTTGTTAATTAGTACAATACATCGTATTGATAATTTATTTATACGTTGGAAGCACTGGTTGCAAATGCGTAAAATCAAGAAAAGTGTTTAATATTATTTTTGCAGGTACGCCTGAATTTGCAGCGGTGATTTTAAAAGAATTGTTACAAACCAAACATATTGTCAAAGCAGTTTATACTCAACCCGATCGTCCTGCAGGACGCGGTCGTCATTTAACAGCAAGTCCTGTCAAAACATTAGCATTAGAGCATCATCTGCCAGTGTTGCAACCGCAAACATTGCGTGATATCAATGAACAAGAAAAATTACGAGAGTATCATGCGGATCTCATGATTGTCGTAGCATACGGATTAATTCTACCGCAGTCAATTTTAACAATACCGCGTTTAGGATGTATTAATGTGCATGCTTCACTATTACCGCGTTTTCGCGGAGCGGCACCCATTCAGCGCGCTATTCTTTCCGGCGATGTCACAACAGGTGTGACTATTATGCAAATGGATGCAGGTTTAGACACAGGACCTATGTTGCAGAAAGCAGAATGTAATATTGCAGCAACAGACACTAGCAAAGAGGTGCATGACAAACTCGCACTATTGGGCGCAGAAACATTGTTAACAACACTAGATGCACTAGAAAAAAATATTATTCAACCAACGCTGCAAGATAATAGCAAAGCAACTTATGCCGCAAAAATAAAAAAAGAAGAGGGTTTATTAGATTGGCAAACATCAGCAGAGGAATGCGAGCGAAAAATTCGGGCATTTAATCCATGGCCAGTGGCATATTTTATTTTTAAAGACCAAACAATTCGTGTGTTTGACGCGAACGTGATTGAAAGAAATCTTACCGCAAAACCCGGCACCGTTTTGACAATCACTGCGGATGGCATAGAAATAGCAACTGCAAAAAATAGTTTACAAATTAGAAAATTGCAATTGCCTGGTGGACGGGTGTTGACGGCGAATGAGTTTTTAAATGCACGGAAGGATTTTTTTCGGGCGGGGGAAGTGTTGGGTAACTAAGTTTTTAAATCCCCCTTTGAAAAAGGGGGATTTTTAGAGGTGCAAAATTGAATTCTCGATTTATTTGCGTACAAGTATTAAAAAAAGTCGTATTACAAGGTCATTCATTGCCGGATGCGTTTGCTGCTGTTTTTTTAAAAACAGAAAAATCACAACAACCTTTTATTCAAGCTATATGTTATGGTGTGTGTCGTTATTATTTTCGTTTACGTCGTATTGCAATTTCATTATTAGAAAAACCATTAAAAGAAAAAGACAAAGATATTTTTTTATTAATTTTAATTGGATTATATCAATTAACTGATATGGCTGTAGCGGCGCATGCTGCTGTGAATGAAACCGTACTTGCCACAAAGCCACTCAAAAAAATTTGGGCTAAAAACTTTGTCAACGCAATATTGCGCAACTATCAGCGTCGCTCAGCAGAGATACAAAAAAATTTACAAGAAGATCCTGATTTTCTTTTTTCACATCCTACATGGTTGCGAGAAAAAATTCAGCAAGCATGGCCAGAACAAAGTACCGCGATTCTAATGGCGAATAATCAACAAGCGCCGTTGGTGTTACGCGTTAACTTACAAAAAAATTCACGTGAACATTATCTGCAGCGGTTGCAAGAAAAATCGATCACCGCACAAATTATTCCAGAAACAACCGGCGGTATAGTATTAACGGTAGCGCTAGATGTGCACGAATTACCGGGTTTTTATGCAGGCGATGTTTCAGTGCAAGATGGTGCTGCGCAAATGGCCGCAAGTTTGATTAATCCCCAAAAAGGCGAACACATCTTAGATGCTTGTGCGGCGCCAGGTGGTAAGACTGCGCATTTACTAGAATTGCAAACCGATATCAAACTGACCGCCGTGGATCGTGATGAAAGTCGTTTACAATTAGTCAAAGAAAATTTGCAACGTCTAGAATTACCTGCTATCGAGTGCCATGCTAAAGATGCGGCTAATTTAACCGAATGGTGGGATGGAAAAAAATTCGATAAAATATTATTGGATGTTCCTTGTTCCGCAAGTGGTGTCATTCGCCGTCATCCGGATATTAAGTTATTACGTCGCGCAGAAGATATTCTAGCATTGGTGACCATGCAAAAAAAACTATTACAAACCGTCTGGCAGACACTGAAACCCGGGGGCTTGTTATTGTATTCTACTTGTTCTATTTTTCCGGATGAAAATTGTGAAGTATTATCTGATTTTTTCGAGTATCATGCTGATTGCAAAGAAGAGAAGATTGCAGTGGATTGGGGCATGGACTGCCCAATTGGTAAACAGATTTTGCCGGGCATGCACGGAATGGATGGTTTTTATTATGCGATTTTGCGAAAATGCTGAAATTAAAATTTTTCTTTTTATTTTAAAAGAACGTTGTTGCATAACTCTAAACATTAATCAAGCCGGTGAGGCTGGATACTCACGCGGAGTCGCGAGTGGATTATAGGATATAATCCGAAGCGCCATGGATGGCGCGCTTCGAGCGCGCAGCGTGAGTATCTAGACTCACGAAAAGGCTTGATTAATGTTTAGAGTTATGCAACAACACTTCTGATGAAAAGTTGTTTTTAAGAGGACAAAATGCGTATTGAATATGATATAAAACTGGATTTTAAAGATGTATTAATTCGTCCTAAACGAAGTGTATTAAAATCACGCTCAGAAGTTTCACTCGTGCGTGAATTCCGCTTCAAACATTCAGGCGCGCTGTGGAAAGGTGTGCCAGTAATGGCAGCTAACATGGACCATACAGGGACTTTTGCAATGGCAAAAGCACTGGCAGAACACGATTTGATGACGGCAATTGATAAATTTATGTCGGCTGCGGATTGGGCGACATTTGCGAAAAAACATCCAGAAGCATTCCAACATTGTTTTGTAACGATAGGTATTACCGATCAGGATTTTGATCGTTTAAAAGATATTTTACGACAAGTTGATGTCCCTTTTATTTGTATGGATGTTGCCAATGGTTATACTGAACGCTTTGTGGATTGTTTGAAACGCGTACGTGATGCTTATCCTTCTAAACCCATTATGGCGGGGAATGTAGTGACGGGCGAAATGGTAGAAGAATTAATTTTATCTGGCGCAGACATAGTTAAAATTGGCATAGGTCCAGGCTCTGTGTGCACAACGCGCGAAAAAACAGGCGTAGGTTATCCACAATTATCTGCTATCATCGAATGCGCTGATGCGGCACATGGTTTAGGCGGACAAGTTTGTGCTGATGGTGGTTGCACATCGCCCGGTGATGTTGCTAAAGCGTTTGCAGCAGGTGCTGATTTTGTCATGTTGGGAGGTTTATTTTCTGGGCATGATGAATGTTTGGGAGATGTGGTAGAAGTTGACGGTAAAAAAGTAAAACGTTTTTATGGCATGAGTTCTACTGAAGCGATGGAAAGATATCATGGTTCCGTCGCCGGTTACCGCGCTAGTGAAGGGCGTTCTGTCAATGTACCTTATCGCGGACCTGTCAATAATACTGTGTTGGATATTTTAGGTGGAATACGCTCCACTTGTACTTACGTGGGAGCACATCGATTAAAAGAATTGTCAAAACGCACCACATTTATTCGTGTTGCGCGGCAATTGAATGAAGTGTTTATGCCTTATCAGGCGAATGGCAATAAAACTTAAAAATTTTTAGGAGATAATATGATAAAAAAAATCTTAGCATCTACAGTGTGTTTTTTGACAAGTGCAGGCATTGCATGTGCAGCACCTTATTTAGGCGTTAGCGCCAGTGAAAAAACCAATACTTCGACAAATTCGAATTTTAGAGGAATGGTCGGTACGGTTTCACTGGGTTATGGCTCGATAATAAACCAAAATTTTTATTTTGGTGGTGAATTGTTTGCAGATCTTGGCACAGGAACTATTACGGATAATACCAGTCTTGTTAGACCCGGTGTTAACTCTACCAGCGTGAAAACGACAGTAGGATATGGCGGAAGTTTATTACCAGGGTTAATGTTTAGTGAACATACGATGGGATTTCTGCGCTTAAGTCTTTTGCAAGATCGTTTTAGCTCCGCACATTCAACAGTGACTGGCGGACAAGCGGGTGTAGGCTTACAAACAAATGTCACCCAGTGCTGGGATTTACGTGGTGAATATGATTATACTGGGTTTAAAACAGTGCCGGGAAATGGCACGGGTACAACTCGATCAGACCAGTTCATGTTGGGTTTAGTTTATAAATTTGAGTAAGGGAGAAAATTAATGACAGGGAAAAAACATGTCGCATTATTTCTGGCAAGTACGTTAATGATTTGTAGCGCTGCAACATCAGCATTTGCAACTTGTGCACCACTTGCAAAAGGTTGGTATGTAGAAGGACTCGGTGGTAGTACGAATACATTTGGCAAAAGCTATCCGCAAATCAATTCAGTTAAACGTACGGGTTTTGGCTGGGGTTTGAATGCAGGCTATAAGTTTATTCCTTATTTCGGTTTAGAAGTCGGTTATATTCACCCGGCGAGCACATTGTTAAGAGCGCCTATTGGAGGAACCAATGCAAGAGATAACCATTATGCTTACGATGTAGCTGGTAAGGCGATGATGCCTCTCGGCGCTACGGGCGCTGAAGTTTTTGCAAAATTAGGAATATCGCGAGTGTCTTCTAAAATAGGTTCTGTGGATGCAAATGCAGCTGCGCAAAATCATTTTACATTCAATACTACCAATCAAAATTCAACAGGTGTTTTTGGGGGTGTAGGGGTTGGCTATTCTTTCATGCCACCTTTGCAAGCGAATCTGCAATGGGAACGTTCTAATGGTAATAGCAGCACGGGTAGTATCGATTTTTATGCGTTTGGGATTTCTTATATTCTTTGGTGAGCTCCTGTCGTCTCATGATTTACCTGCAAATAGGAGACGTCGTCCCGCGGCTTGTCCGCGGGATCCAGTTTTATTATTTCATAATTATCAATATGTTGTGTCAAAACCGGCAATAAAACTGTTCACTTCTTACGCTATTTGAGCTACACTTACAGGATAAGGGAATAATAAGTTTGTACTGAATCCGTGGCTGTAGGACCTGTCTTTTCTTTCATTATGGTAAATGAAGAGAGGTGTCGGGTGCGTAGTTTTTTTAGGAATGCCGGTCGTGGTGTATGGTTTTCTCATCGAACGAGCCGATTTGTTGGTAGGGTGCTCGTGGTGGCTCTTGTTGTGATCTTAACTTCTCCTGTTTTTGCTGCAAATACTTCTGAAGACATGCTTGCATCTGCTAACAACACAGCAATGCGTGCTGTCAATATTCTAAGTCGTTCAGGTGTTCCTGCAGGGTATGTAATCATGCAAGCTAATGGCCGTTTGTGGTTATTTCGGTTAGCTAATATTCTCGCAACAACAGCGATCAATAATCTTAAAAATCAAAAAGAGGAAGCCATACAATCGATAAACAGTTACACCTTAGGAGATAAAGCAAAAATAACCGCAGAGGACGAAGGTGTTTCTACCATCGTTGGCATGGGTGAAGAAGGCCATAAAATGATAGAAACGAGATTAACCAAAATGCAAACATCATCGGGCAACCAATATGTAGCAGATTTTTATGGCGATCAACTTATCCAATTCGGTGTGGGTGAAAAAGTGCCTGAGTTCACTAGAGACACTCATGGCAATGTCGTGAAAAATATTCCTAACGATGACGGAAAAGTGTATGTCGCAGCACGATCAGTAGCAGGAGTTGTTGAAGAATCTATTAATGTGCAAGCTTTTCCACAAGCAAAAACCGCAGTCGTGCATAAAAATGGGGAGATAGCATTATTGGCCGATGGTCAAGCAGCCGTTGCTAAAGCAGCTGCTTTAAATAAAAAGACAGGATATGCTGCAAAACCTGTTGCAATGTCTGTGCCAGTCAGAGTCAATGCGCGTGCTTACTTGGCTGATGGATCTATCTTAGTCGCTGGAGATTATCGTCGTGCGCTAAGCTATATAGATAGGATCAATGTGAATGCTTATGAAATGAAAGTGGGAAGAATTTCTGACCTTGAAAAAAATCCTATCTTAGCCCGCGCTGTCGATATTGTCACAGCACTGCCGGGATCTTCACTGGATAGCTTTATGTTAGATTGGACATTCTTGAGTATAGTGTCGTTGGCATTATTTATCACAGGTTACAATATTCGTGCTGGGCGTTTACAAATGGAAAGTTTAGGTAGAATGATTTTAGGTGTTCACTATAATACTGAAACGCTGTCTAGAAGTAATGTGTACGCCGAAAGACAATTGGTGCATCTGGAATATCGAATTAAGAAAGTTATTTCCTAAGATTTATCGTAATAAATTTTAGATAGCCATCGCGAAATATCTTGAGTTTCCTCATGACAAACAGAGTGTGCCATAGGATAGGAATGCCATTCTGTAGGATAATGATTTTTTAACAGCATATCATGCAGCATTTTTCCCATAAAATAAGGTACAACAGTGTCCTGTGTGCCATGCGCTTGAAACACTGGCGTATGTCGATTTGCAGTCGGTATTTCAGTAAAAAAATTATCTGTAAAAGAAGGATAACCTGAAAGAGCAATAATACCCGCCAATGGTTTAGGATAACATAACCCTGTGTGTACAGCGACAACTGCACCTTGAGAAAATCCAGCTAAAACAATTTTAGACGCGGCAATACCGTGTTCGATTTCATTTTCAATAATAGCATTAATTTGCTTAACAGATTCACGTATCCCTGTTGCATCAGCACGTTGATGTATATCCAATGAAACAATGTCATACCATGCGCGCATAACATAGCCTTGGTTAATAGTCACAGGCCGTTGAGGTGCATTGGGAAAAACAAAACGTAATGGCAAGTCTTCTGGCAATCGCAGTTCTTCGATAATGGGGACAAAATCGTTGCCATCAGCGCCGAGTCCATGCAGCCAGATAACAGAGCCTATTGGGGCTGATTTTGGGTTAATTTCAATCATATCCTTAAATGCTCTTGCTTCGCGAAAGCAGACATAGTACTCTTAATTAACAGTATTAGGGAATGTTTTTATCCGCAAAAAGGATGTCACGTATGCAAAAAACTTTGAAATCGTTTCTCGGTGTCACGTTGCTAGAAATTATGTTGGTATTGGCGATTGCTGCAATGATTGTAGTGATGTCTATTCGTTATTACCAATCAGCAACTACTTCACAACAAGCGAATGCGGTTATTGAAACTGTGCAGGCTATTACGGCGGCGATGGATAATTTATCGCAAGGTTCTGGCGGTTATGGCAGTGTTTCTCAAGCTCAATTAACAGGTGTTGTGGGTACAACGAATATGATTGTTCCGGGTGGTGGCGGTGGTAGTTATAGCTTGCAAGGTCAATCAGCGACTTCGTATTCCATCCAAATTACCGGCATGACTTCAGGGGTGTGTTACACCGTTGCGGCTCGTATTGGGCCTAACATGGGTAGTCATTTTACTGCGCCTGCTTCGGTTAGCTGTGGTAATGCTGGGCCGAATAATAGTGTGACTTATACTTATAACTCTACGTTGTAGTTGGTGTCATCTCGAGCTACGCGTGTGATCTCCCTGCAAGTAAGAAATTCCTCGCTACGCTCGGAATGACAAGTGTCACTGGAATCTACACTCTTCAATGCTCTTATTACACTGCATCGCATTATTCCCCACCGGTTTCCAATCCGGTAAATTAGGATCGAATACTAAATGGTATTTCGCCCAATACACATTTAAATAAATCGGTTCAGCGTTTTTGCTAGCATAATAACAATGCGCATCGCCTTCTGGTGAATCTTCTAACCATTCTGCCAGTGCGAATTTATCGACTTGTTGCAGAAAACGTTCTTGTTTCTCGGTATTTGCTGGTTCGCCACTGTCTATATCATAGGGTACCCATTCATCCCATTGATGATTTCGTAAGGCTTCTGGTGTGGGACAGGTTGCTGCATAAGCTTGTACTGTGAAAAATAAAATAAAAAAAATAAAAAATTTTTTGCGCATAAATAAACTCCTTAAAAATTGAGAATGAGAAAGAAATAAGTGAATA
Organism: Gammaproteobacteria bacterium SCGC AG-212-F23; assembly: GCA_001644445.1. Classification (GTDB taxonomy): domain Bacteria; phylum Pseudomonadota; class Gammaproteobacteria; order DSM-16500; family DSM-16500; genus SCGC-AG-212-F23. Next base: position 5,771 of record LSTE01000046.1, on the reverse strand, counting down.
GAAAAATAAAAATGGAAAAAACGGAGGAAGAAACTGCTGCTAATGCTACTCGAGATGAATCAGCGCAAGCAAGTAAAAAATTAATTTATCTTACAAAAATTATGAAATACACAAGCAATTCGAGTGTTGTAAATGCGTTAAATGCCTTGGTGTACTTATAGTGCTTATTGGTTCAGTTGTAATTCTCACTCAGAGTGATGGCGCACAAAGCGCACCTAGAGCCTGGGCTAAAATCTCAAGCTTTCAGCTTGAATTATCTGAGAAGCTAACTAATTGTTTTTATTGACGGCTAATCTAGTATATTAATTGTGCTATAATTGGTATATCTGGATAAAATATGGTTTTTATTATGGCTGATCCTAGAGACAATGGTTTTACAGAGGGAGAAAAAGTAGAAAAGGATCGTTATTCAACTCATGTGCGGCTTGTACTGCAAAGTGTTCTTGTTAACGATTTAATCCGAATTGTCACAGATTATTATGAAATTGCGGACAAACAGTTTTTGTATGATTATCAACATGGCCAAACAGATTTACTTGCTTCTATCGATTATGGAAATCCTAATGCAAAAATGGATGAGAAGCTTTCACCTAGGGCTGAAGATTGGGCTTATCGTCACGCGCTTGTCGCTATTGATAATGATTATAAACGTTCATTTGATTTTATTTTAAAAGAAAGAGCATTAAAACAAAATGATTATATATCAAAATTACTAGGGCATAGCTTAGAGTTATCTGCGTTTTCTCATGCATCTTTATTAATTACCAACGGTGCTGATGTAGATTATGTGGATGAATCTACTCGTTATCCAATGACTTTTCTCATGCGCGCTTCTGCAAGAGGTAATGCGCCAGTTGTTAATTTTTTGTTGGCTGCAAATGCTAATCCAATAGCAGTCAGTGCTATTTATGAGAGACAGGATTTTGCTGGTTATGCGCTAGATTATGCTTTGCTTTTTCATCTTATTGAGCCTAGTTTGAGATTAACTCAGCTTTTACCATTTACTGCTAACCATTTCGAATGTGTCACTTTGTTGTTACAGCATTCTCTTGTTTCGGCTTACCGTGCCCCTTATAACGCGGAAGGATATATGCAATATCCTGGTATTGCTATCAGGGAAGAATTTCTTCGTAAAAATAAAGAAAAATATGGTAAATCTTTCGCTTCTTTGGAAAATTTATTTTTATGTTTTAAACAGCTTGAAAAAAATGTTAAAGAATTTAAAAATGCATGGGATGAAGAAAAATCTCCTGATTTATTAACAAAGATTTCACATGTTATTACAAAACATGTAAGTGGTAGCACAGGAAAAACAGTTACTCTCTTTAATTATAGTTTTTCCGCACCTTCTTTTACGTTAACCTCTAGCGAGGCGGGACGATCTGCATCACAAGCATTATTAAAAACTTTATCAAGTGCAAAAGAAGGAGAAGATTTGTTAAAAAAATTCAAAGAATTTCGTAATAGTGCAGCTTATCAAGATACTAAACCCGATAGTAAGTTCCGTGCTATGTTTTTTTGGCTGGAAGCGAAAATTAGAGAACATAGGCAATGGGTATCTCTCACAACCGTTGTTCAGAATGTTGCAGCGCCACGATCCGCTTAAGGATATGAGTTTTTAATAGCGGTAATGCTCTGCTTTATAAGGCCCATCAATAGCAACTCCTAAATATTCTGCTTGTTCTTTAGAAAGCTTAGTGAGATTCACGCCTAATTTTTTTAAGTGTAGGCGCGCGACCATTTCGTCTAATTTTTTTGGCAATACATAAACGCCTAATGGATAGTTTGCTGTGTTTTGCCAAAGTTCTAATTGAGCCAATATTTGATTGGTAAAAGAAATTGACATAACAAAACTAGAATGCCCGGTGGCACAACCTAAATTCACTAAACGACCTTCGGCTAACACAATTAAACGATGACCATTCGGAAGAAATACATGATCCACTTGTGGTTTGATATTTTCCCAGCGGTATTGACGCAACGATGCGATATCTATTTCAGAATCGAAATGACCAATGTTGCTGACAATGGCTTGGTCTTTCATTTTAATTAAATGTTCATGCGCGATGACTTTACTGTTACCTGTCGCGGTTACAAAAATATCGCCCAGGGGTGCCGCTTCCTCCATTGTCACAACACGATAACCTTCCATCGCGGCTTGCAATGCACAAATAGGATCAACTTCGGTAATCCAAACAATTGCACCAAATGCACGTAACGATTGTGCGCAACCTTTACCGACATCGCCGTAACCACAAACGACAGCAATTTTTCCTGCAATCATCACATCGGTTGCGCGTTTGATGCCATCGATTAAAGATTCACGATTACCGTATAAATTGTCAAATTTTGATTTTGTTACTGCATCATTGACATTAATTGCTGGAACTTTTAATTGGCCTTGTTTAAACATTTCATAAAGGCGATGTACGCCCGTGGTTGTTTCTTCAGAAACGCCTTTCACATTTTTTAAAAGTTCAGGATATTTTTGATGCATTAATACCGTCAAATCACCGCCATCATCGAGTAGCATATTCGGTACCCAGTTATCGGGGCCGTGAATGGATTTTTCTACGCACCACCAATACTCTTCTTCGGTTTCACCTTTCCAAGCATATACGGGTATATTTTTAGCGGCAATGGCGGCAGCTGCATGATCTTGTGTGGAAAAAATATTGCAAGAAGACCAGCGTACTTCTGCACCTAAAGCAATTAAGGTTTCGATTAACACAGCAGTTTGAATGGTCATATGTAAACAGCCAACAATGCGCGCGCCTTTTAATGGTTTTTTGCTACCATACATTTCGCGTAACGTCATTAAACCCGGCATTTCAGTTTCAGCGATTTGAATTTCTTTTCTGCCCCAGTCTGCCAGTGACATGTCGGCGACTTTATAATCATTAAAACGTGTGCTGGTTTGCATATTCATTCCTCAATTAAATTTTTGCAGCTTTGCGTAAAGTATCGGCTTTATCTGTTTTTTCCCAACTCAAATTCAAATCTTCACGACCGAAATGGCCATAGGAAGCAGTGGGGCGATAAATGGGTTTTAATAAATCTAACATTTTAATAATACCAAATGGACGTAAATCAAAATGTTCACGTATTAATTTAATAATTTCAGTATCAGGAATTTTATTGGTACCGAAGGTTTCTACATGAATTGAAGTAGGTTCTGCAACACCGATAGCATAAGAGATTTGAATTTCGCAGCGATCAGCGATACCGGCCGCTACAATATTTTTAGCAACATAACGGCAAGCATAAGCAGCCGATCGATCTACTTTCGAAGGGTCTTTTCCTGAGAAACAGCCGCCGCCGTGTCGTGCCATGCCGCCGTAGGAATCAACGATAATTTTGCGGCCTGTGAGTCCGCAATCGCCTAAGGGACCGCCTATGACAAAACGGCCGGTAGGATTGACATAATATTGTGTATCTTTGCTTAACCATTCTTCGGGTAATGTCGGTTTAATAATTTCTTCGATAACGGCTTCCACTAATTCTGCTTGGCTGACATCAGGATGGTGTTGAGTGGATAGCACTACGTTTTTGATAGCGACGGGCTTACCATTCACATAGAAAAATGTGATCTGGCTTTTAGCATCAGGACGTAACCAGGGGAGTATATCTTCTTTGCGTAATTGCGCTTGGCGTTGCATTAATAAATGGGCGTAATAAATAGGTGCGGGCATGAGTACAGAGGTTTCGTTACTGGCATAACCGAACATTAAACCTTGGTCGCCGGCACCTTGGTGTTCTGCTTTTTCGCGGTCTACACCTTGGGCGATGTCGGGCGATTGTTTACCAATGACCGACATAATGGCACAAGATTCCCAATCGAAACCCATTTCCGAGCTATTGTAGCCAATATCGCGGACAACATTACGGGTAATCTGCTCGATATCGACCCAAGCAGAGGTAGTGACTTCGCCACCCACCAGTACCATGCCCGTTTTGACAAAGGTTTCACAAGCTACACGCGAGCGGGGATCTTGTTCTAATATGGCATCTAATACCGCATCGGAAATTTGATCAGCTATTTTATCCGGATGACCTTCGGATACGGATTCTGAGGTAAATGAATATTCTTTTTGCATAAGCTTCATTCCATTTGGGTAAAAACAATGGGCGCTATCATACTGGTTTTATAGGCGGGAATCATCAAATAAATTTGAGATGCTCATGGTGTAATTTTCAGGTAAGATGCGGGTAATTTAAAAATCCCCCTTTTTTAAAGGGGGATTTACAGGCCATAGGAGCATTTATGCCATCTCATTTTGAACTTGCTAACGCAATTCGCATCTTAAGTATGGACGCTGTACAAAAAGCAAACTCCGGGCATCCAGGCATGCCTATGGGTATGGCTGATATTGCTGAAGTACTCTGGAATGATTTCTTAAGACACAATCCAACCAATCCACATTGGTCAAACCGCGATCGATTTGTTTTATCCAATGGCCATGGTTGCATGTTGTTATATGCATTATTACATTTGTCGGGTTATGCACTTTCCATCGAAGATATTAAACAATTTCGTCAACTCCATTCTAAAACACCAGGTCATCCAGAATTTGGCGATACCCCCGGCGTTGAAACGACAACAGGTCCGTTAGGGCAGGGGTTAGCAAATGCGGTGGGTATGGCGATTGCTGAAAAACATTTAGCAGCACAATTTAATCGTGAACATTTTCCCGTGATAGATCATTTTACTTATGTATTTATGGGTGATGGTTGTCTAATGGAAGGAATTTCTCACGAAGCTTGTTCGCTCGCGGGAACATTAGGACTCGGAAAATTAATTGGTTTTTACGATGATAATGGTATTTCTATTGATGGTAATGTAGAAGGTTGGTTTACAGACAATACTCCTATGCGTTTTGCAGCCTATGGTTGGCATGTAATACCTGATGTGGATGGACATGACAGAGAAGCGGTGCGCAAAGCTATTTTATTAGCACAATCAGTGAAAGATAAACCGACATTGATTTGCTGTAAAACCACAATTGCTTGGGGTGCGCCTGCTGAGTTGGCAGGGACTGCAGATACCCATGGCGCACCTCTAGGTGAAAAAGCCATTCAAGAAGTAAGAAAAAATCTTAATTGGCCGTATCCCGCATTCGAGATTCCCGCGGAATTTTATGCTGCTTGGGATGCGCGTAAAAAAGGCCAACAATGGGAGCAAGCTTGGCAAGAATTATTTGTAGCTTACAAAAAACAATATCCCGAATTAGCAGCCGAGTTTATGAGACGTTTCAGCGGCAAACTTCCAGAGAATTGGCATGCGACAGCCGATGTTTTATTGCAAGAAATGCAAACAAAAAAAGAAACCATAGCAACGCGTAAAGCATCACATATTTCTTTGAATCATTATGCAAAAGTTTTACCTGAATTAATCGGTGGTTCTGCTGATTTAACAGGATCTAATTTAACAGATTGGCAAGGGGTTAAAGTTTTTTCAAAAGGAAATCCTGCAGGACAATATCTTCACTACGGTGTACGTGAATTTGGTATGTCAGCCATTATGAATGGTATGGCGTTATATGGTGGTTTAATCCCGTTTGGTGGGACGTTTTTAACATTTTCAGATTATGCGCGTAATGCTGTGCGACTGTCGGCGTTAATGAAACAACGCGTGATTTTTGTTTATACGCATGATTCCATTGGTTTAGGTGAAGATGGTCCTACGCATCAGGCCGTGGAGCATGCGCCGAGTTTGCGTTTGATTCCAGGGCTTTCTGTGTGGCGTCCTTGTGATACCGTGGAAACTGCGG
>LSTE01000045.1 GCA_001644445.1 Gammaproteobacteria bacterium SCGC AG-212-F23 | reverse complement strand
AACAAGATGTGGCACGATTCTTAAAACCTAGAGAATTAACCACATTAGATCTTTGGTCTAAAGATTTTTTTCTTACCCGAGTTGAAAAATTAGAAAATTATCTACGATGAAACACCATTCAACCTAGCGAAATCCTACACATTTCGATCAAGCCGCTAGGGAACAAGCCTAACGCGAGAGCTGCTATACCATTGATGGTAATCGCTGCCATAATACCAGGTGCGATTTTGATTGGAGTATCAACCACGCGCGAGCGCGGTTCTTCGAAGTACATTAGCATAACCATACGCAAATAATAGTAAGCACCAACAATTGCGAATAACAAAGCTAAAGCCGCTAACCATACGTAATGTGCTTCGACTAAAGCTTATAACAAACCTAATTTCGCAAAAAAACCAACGGTAGGCGGCACACCGGCCATCGAAAACATCAATAACAACATAATAAAAGCCAACCACGGATTACGTGTATTCAAACCACGATAATCATCCAACTGATCAAACTCCATATCACTTCTGCTTAACAAAGCAATCACCGCAAACGCACCGGCCGCAACGATCACATACGTAGTCACGTAAAACATTGCTGCAGAATAACCTTGATGTGAATTAGGACCTGCAATAATACCTAATAACATATAACCAATATGCGCAATCGATGAATACGCTAACATGCGTTTCAAATTTGTTTGCGCAATTGCTAATAAATTACCAAAAAACATCGACAAAATCGCAACCACAACCAACACGTGCTCCCACTCTACATGCAAGCTAGGAAATGCTTCTACTAAGATACGCATCAACACAGCAAACGCCGCGATTTTCGGCGCACTAGCAATGAATAAAGTCACACTCGTCGGTGCACCCTGATACACATCCGGCACCCACATATGAAAAGGCACTGCACCAAATTTAAAAATCATGCCAGCCAACACAAAAACCAAACCCAATAAAATGACTGCCGTTTGCGCAGGAGAAAACACTGCCATTTTTTCCAACGAAAGAATTTCCACTGTCCCCGTCGCCCCATAAATCATGGAAATACCATACAATAATAAACCGGAAGCAAGAGCCCCAGTCACAAAATATTTAATTGCAGCCTCTGTTGCTAAACCAGAATCCTTATTCAACGCAACCATAGCATAAAGCGACAGCGACAATAATTCTAAGCCTAAATAAATGGTTAAAAAACTCATGGCAGACGCCATGATTAACATACCTAAAATTGAAAATAATCCTAAAAGATAATATTCACCCCGCGAAATATTGCGGTAATTAACATATTGTCGCCCATAGGCAAAACAAAAAAATGCTGTCACCAATACAAACAATTTAACCAACACTGCCAATTTATCTAATACATAATGACCGCTAAATGTAATCACCGCCTGAGGATATTCCCGAAATTGCATAGCGCATAAAATAAAAGTGAAAAATAACGTAAGCTGCACAAGACTATAAGTCACAATACTAAAACGCTTCCCCACATAAACATCAACCAACAAAATCACACAAGCCATAGACAACACAAAAATTTCCGGCAAGGCCGCAGAAAAAATAGGCATAGTAAAATTCATGCAGCAGTCACTCCTGGTAATGATAACGCTAATATATGTCCTACCGTGGCATGCAATATATTCAATACAGGTGCCGGATATAATCCAAGGTAAAATACACCTACCGTCAATAAAATATAATTCGTTGTTTCAATCCAATGCAAATCTTTAAATTCTTCTAAATGTTTATTCGTTGTTTCACCAAAGAAAACACGTTTATACATCCAAAGCGTATATGATGCCGCTAAAATTAAAGTTAAAGCTGCAATAAAAGCAATCCAGAAATTGGCGCGAAACGCACTCATGATCACCATGAATTCACCAACAAATCCTGCAGTACCAGGCAAGCCAACATTCGACATGGCAAACAACATAAAAAACGCGGCAAATATAGGCATTTTATTAGCAATACCACCGTAATCATGAATCATACGACTATGGTTATAAAAACGATCTGCCAACATTCCAACGCCCAAGAACATAGCGCCCGAACCAAATGCGTGCGCAATCATTTGCACAACAGCTCCTTCAAGACTCATATAAGCATCTTGATAACTGCCATTAACACGAATAATGTCATACACCATAAAACAACCTAAGGTCGCAAAACCCATGTGTGCAATCGAAGAATAAGCAATTAATTTTTTCATATCCGTTTGTACAATCGCCACAAAGCCAATATAAACAATCGCAATCAATGATAAACCAATCATCACCCAAGCAAGTTGTTCAGAAGCTAGCGGCACAATCGGCATACTAAAACGTAAGAATCCATAAATACCCAGTTTCAACATTAACGCTGCCAACACCACAGAACCGCCTGATGGCGCCTCTGTATGCGCATCTGGCAACCAAGTATGCACAGGCCACATAGGTACTTTCACAGCAAATGCTAAAAAGAATGCAAAAAATAATAACTTCTGCACCGGTAAACTTAAATGCAATCCATAAAATTTTGCAATTTCAAAAGTGCCTGTCTGATTATATAAATATAACAAGGCAATCAACATTAAAATAGAACCTAAAAACGTATACAAGAAAAACTTAATCGACGCATACGAACGATTAGCACTACCCCACATACCAATACTTAAATACATAGGGATTAACATCCCTTCCCAAAACACATAAAATAAAACTGCATCTGTTGCTGCAAACACGCCAATCATCATGCCTTGCATCACTAAGAATGTTGCCATATATTGCGAGACATGCACTTTAATCGCACGGCAGCCCGCTAAAATCACCAGTAATCCCGTAAAATTGGTCAAAATAACCATTGCAAGCGACAAACCATCCACACCTAAACTATAATGAATCTGATACGCTTCAATCCATAATTTATTTTCAGGAAATTGCATAGCAAAACTATTCGCATCAAACGCAAGATAAAGCGGTATACACAACAGTAAATTGATCACTGCAAAAAAACAGCCGATCGTACGCGCAACATTCGCATGCTTCTCACTGCCTACTGACAATACTAACATAGCGCCTAATACAGGCAGCCAAATCAAAAGACTTAACAATGGCAAATGCATGCACTATCCCTCATTAAAAAAATAACAACACCGCAAACAATAGAATGCCAATAATCATTGCTAACGCATAATGATACAAATAACCGGTTTGCACACGTCTTGCCGTATTCGCAAACCAACGAATCATGCGACCGGACCCATTCACAAAAATACCATCAATCATTTTTAAATCGGTCACATAATAAAAATAATCACCTAATTTCTGCGTGCCGCGCACAATAAATCGCTCATTAAACGCATCAAATCCATATTTATCGACTAATATCGTATAAATCAAAGGAAATCGTGTTTTTAATGTTTCACCGAGCGCTGGCATTGCGATGGTAAATAACCAAGCAACTACTAAACCTGACATCGCCAACCAAAAAGTCAGCGTGTGTCCAGCATTAAGTGCCATTAGTTTTGCACCGTGAAATTCCTGCATTAATGGATATAACACATTATGTTCCGGCAACACAAAAATGCTATTCCCGAGCAAAGTCGGCGTTGCAAATAACATAGGCCCAATTAACATACCGCCGATAACTAAACTAGGCACCGCTAATGCAAGCAATGGGATTAACACTACCCACGGCGATTCTTTCACATGTTTTTGCATATCCGTATCCATGCGGGTTTCACCATGGAATGTTAAAAACAAAGCACGAAAAATATATAGCGGCGTAATAAACGCACCCACCACCACGCAAAAATACGCATAACCCGCGCCTGGTATTTTACTTAACTCAACAGCATGAATAATCGCATCTTTAGAATAAAATCCAGCAAAAGGCGGAATCGCTGATAGCGCTAAAGCGCCGATAATAAACGTCAAATAAGTCACTGGCATAAACGTTGCGAGTCCACCCATTTTTCGCATATCTTGCTCGTGATGCAAAGCAATAATGACTGAGCCTGCAGCAAGAAATAATAATGCTTTAAAGAAAGCGTGAGTAATTAGATGAAAAATAGAAGCATCATAAGCAGAAGCACCGAGCGCCACCGCCATATAACCTAATTGAGAAATTGTTGAATACGCAATTACGCGTTTAATATCATTATTCACTAACGCGACTAACCCTAAAAATAATGCAGTGGTACCGCCAATGACTAAAATAAAACTTAATGTCACTTCTGAGTATTCAAATAAAGGCGACATGCGCGCCACCATATAAATCCCTGCCGTCACCATGGTCGCTGCGTGAATTAATGCTGAAATTGGCGTAGGACCTTCCATAGATTCCGGTAGCCAAACATGCAATGGTACTTGTGCAGACTTTGCCATCGCCCCAAAAAACAATAACATACAAATTGTTGTCATCACTGAAATATTCACACCCGGGAAAATTGCAATATTTTTACCTAAAATTTCTGTTGTGTGAGAAAAAACAAATGAATAATCCAAATGATTAAAATACGTCAATACCGCTGCAATCCCCAACACAAATGCAACATCGCCTATACGATTTACTAGAAATGCTTTTAAACTTCCCAATACAGCAGATTCACGCTTAAACCAAAACCCGATCAACAAATAAGACACAAGACCCACGCCTTCCCAACCAAAGAACAATAATAAAAAATTATTTGCTAATACTAAAATTAACATAGAAAACGTAAACAACGATACATAACTAAAAAAGCGTTGATATCCTGGGTCATCCGCCATATAACCAATCGTATAAATATGCACCATAAAGGAAATGAAGGTCACGACAAGCACCATGACAGCACTCAAGCGATCAATTAAAAACGCTACATCAAACTGAAAAATTCCCGATGACACCCAATGATAAATAACAGCGTTTACTGCTGGCTGATTTTGCAAAACAATATCTTTAAATACTATACAAGATAAAATCCAGGCAATACCTACAAATGATACTGTCACCCAATGCGTGGCACGACGACCGATTTGTTTTCCTAATAGTCCTGCAATCAGTGAACCTGCCAATGGCAGCAAAACAATCCATAACGCCAATGATACTAAATTCATTGCTTTACCCTTTTAAAATATCTAATTTATCGACTTCAATGGTTTTTTGCCGACGGAACAGTACAACCAAGATCGCTAAACCAATAGCGGCTTCTGCAGCTGCAACAGTTAAAATAAAAAATACAAAAACTTCACCTATATTGTTTTTTAGAAAATAAGAAAAAGCGATAAAATTCGTATTCACCGCTAGCAACATTAATTCTATCGACATTAATAACACGATAATATTTTTGCGGTTGATAATCACGCCTGCAATACCAAAACCAAATAAAATCGCCGCAATAATTAAAATTTCTGATAATGAAATCATTTGCTATCCTTTATTATACGAAGACGTTCGTTAGGACGTACCGCAATTTGTTTTTCAATTGTTTGACTTTTACGATCTCTAGGTTCACGATGCGCAAGACCGATTGCGGCAACTATACCTGCCAGCAAAATAACCGCAGCGATTTCGAATGCATAAGCATAGTCGGTATATAACACCGCTCCTAAATTAGCAATATTATTGAAATTAGCTCCTTCTGGCGGTGGGGCTGGCATTTGTGTCAAACCAAAATGTTCCGGCCCTACTACAACAACAATCATGCCAGTAATCACCAACATCATGAGTGCAGCCCATGGCAAATACTTCACAAAACCTTCGCGTTCACTGACTTGATTGATGCTCAACATCATGACCACAAATAAAAACAAAGTCATGACCGCACCGACATAAACCAAAACTAAAATTAAGGCCAGAAATTCTGCACGCAATAAAATCCACACACCAGCCATACTAAAAAAAGTGAGCACTAAAAATAATACCGAATGCACAGGATTACGTGCAACAACCACCATAAAGCCTGACACTAATGCAGCTATGGCGAATGCATAAAAAATCAAGTGAATAAAATTCATCGATACCTCGCATCTTCTTTTCTGTCTGCTGCAATTTCAGCTTCGTATTTGTCGCCAATCGCTAATAATTTTTCTTTTGTTAAAATATTTTCGCCACGATTTTCTACATGGTATTCATCATGTCGAGTCAAAACGATAGAATCAACAGGGCATGCTTCTTCACAAAAACCGCAATACACACATTTAAAAACATCAACTTCATATAATGTAGTACGACGCGAACCATCTTCGCGCGGTTCTGATTCAATTTTAATAGCCAATGCAGGACATACGGCTTCGCATAACTTACATGCTATACAACGTTCTTCACCATTGGGATAACGTCGCAAAGCATGTAATCCGCGAAACCGGGGTGATTTTGGCGTTTGTTCTTCGGGAAATTGTATTGTCGTTTTTTTTCTAAAAAAATAACGGCCGGTGACAGTAAGGCCACGTATCAATTCTGAAAAAGAAAAACTTTTTAACCACAAGCGTAAACGACGCATAAATATTCTCTCAGTTAAACCACGGCCCTATATGAAATTGCACTAGTAATGCAACCACCACAATCCACACTAACGTCACTGGAATTAATATTTTCCAACCTAAACGCATAATTTGATCGTATCGATAACGTGGAAACGTTGCTCTAAACCATAAATAACAAAATACAAAAAAACTTAACTTCAAAACTAGCCAAGCAAATCCAGGCACGAAAGCAAACCATGATTCTAGCACTGGAATTCCTTGAAAAGGTGACAGCCAACCACCGAAAAATAAAATCGCTGCCAACGTTGAAATCAAAATCATATTGGCGTATTCCGCCAGGAAAAATAAAGCAAACAACATACCAGAAGATTCTACATGAAAACCCGCAACCAATTCAGATTCACCTTCAGCTACGTCGAAAGGCGCACGGTTCGTTTCAGCAACACCTGAAATCCAGTATACGAAAAACAAAGGTAATAAAGGCAACCAAAACCAATGCCAAATACCACCTTGTTGTGCTGTGACTACTGCTTGAAAATTCAGTGAGCCTGCAGCCATCATCACACCAACAATCGCAAAGCCCATGGCAATTTCATAAGAAATAGATTGTGCTGCAGCACGCATCGCACCAAATAATGCATATTTCGAATTCGCCGCCCACCCTACAATCAAAACGCCATACACACCTAAAGAAGATAACGCTAAAATATATAACAAACCTGCATTAATATTCGCTAATACCACAGATTCACTGAACGGCACCACTGCCCAAGCAGCCAATGCTGTTGCGATACTAATCATCGGTGCAATCACAAATAAAAATCGATTCGATGCCGATGGAAAAATAATTTCTTTATTTAATAATTTAATCACATCTGCAAACGGCTGAAACAAACCAAAAGGTCCCACACGATTGGGACCAATACGTGTTTGCATAAAGCCTATGACTTTTCTTTCAAAAAAAGTCAAATACGCCACGCACAAAATCAGCACGAACACGATGACGGCGATTTTGATGACGATGGTTGCTATTAGTAATAATCCTTCCATTTAATCTATGCCTTCTATTTCAATTTCCCCAAATAAATTACCTAATTCTTTTGTAGCCTCTATTCCACCTGGAACAAAAACTGCGCCCCCTGGCACATGCGTATCTAGTTTAACAGGCAAACGTACGCTGTGTTCACCTTGTTTAACACGCACCTCCATTCCTTCACGTAATTGTAATTGCGTAAGCATTTCCGTGGACATGCGCACAGCCGCTAGCTCACCTTCCATTACTGGTTGAATCGCTTGCAACGCTTTCGCTCTACGCACAATGCTATCAACCTCATAAATAGGAATATCGCCAACACGATAAATTTTATTTTTTGGTATATCAGCAACAACATTAACTTCTTTCACAACAACTGGAACACGCGCCAATGATTTTTCTTTCACCTCTCTACGCACTTCCTCACTGGATTCATAATCAAATCCTGACAATTGCAAATAATTTGCTAAAACACGTAATACTTTCCACGCCGGACGTGCTTCACCTACCGCATTTGCAACACCTGTAAACGACTGCCAATCACCCGCCATATTCACAAATGTTCCAGACGTTTCTGTAAAAGGAACAATAGGAAAAATCACATGCGCGCACGCTTGCAATATAGGATTATGAAAAATAGAAAAAGACACCACAAACTCGGCTGCACGTAACGCATGCACCGTTGCCGCAGGATTTCCGCAATCTTTATCCGGCTCTACATTCAATAATAAATACGCTTTAGCACTCGTAGGCATTTGTTTCTCAGGCACAGCACCTGCAATCCAAGCACCCATGGCATTCGCACCTTCAGTAAAAATACCTAACGCTGCATTATATTTTTTTGCAATCTGTTCAGCCAATGTGCGCACTAATCCTGCTTGCATATGATTTTGCGCAGCAGCGCCTAAAACAATACACACTTTTTTCGCAGAAGAAAGCACAGCTGCCATCGCATTTTTACCTTCATTTATTTCCATCAATGCGGAAACAAATGCTTGTGGTGCTACAATCATTTTTTCAGTCAGTGAAAAATGAAAGTCATAATCTAACATATTCACCGCAATAATTTTCGCACCGCGTTTAAATGCTTTCTGCACGTGCACGCCCGCGATTGGCTGTTCTTTGTGAATTTGTGAACCAATTAACAAAATGACATCAGCATCACTAAACTCATTTAAAGAAAAAACAAGAGGAGCAACACTCATCGCATCTGAAAAATCACTCTGACGTAATCTATGCTCTACATTCGTACTGCCCACGCTACGTAATAATTTTTGAAATAAATATAATTCTTCTAATGTAGCACTAGGAGAAATTAATCCTGCTAATTCTGCAACACCAGAACGATTTAGTGTACGTTGTAACCCTTGTAATGCAAAAGCAAATGCATCCTGCCAACTGACCTCTTTGAGCTTGCCATTTTCACGTATCATCGGCTTTTGCACACGATCTTCGTGATACAATCCTTCATAACTAAAACGATCGCGATCAGAAATCCAAGTTTCATTTAATGCTGTATTTTCTCGCGGTACTACACGCATCACTTTACCATCACGCGTATGCGCATAAAGATGCGAACCAATGCAATCATGTGCCGCAATGGTAGCCGATTGAACTAATTCCCAAGCACGCGCGGTAAAACGATATGGTTTTGATGTCAGTGCTCCTACTGGGCATAAATCAATGATATTGCCTGACACTTCTGACTGAATCGTGTGTTTAATATAAGTGGTAATTTCCATATTTTCACCACGATCTGTCGCTCCTAATTCGCGAATCCCTGCAATTTCAGTACCAAAACGCACACAACGCGTACATTGAATACAACGCGTCATATCTGTGGCAATTAACGGCCCTATATCTTCATCTTTAACAGAACGTTTACCTTCGCAATAATACGAATCCGCTTTTCCATAACCTAAACTTAAATCTTGTAATTCACACTCACCACCTTGATCGCAGATAGGACAATCCAAAGGATGATTAATTAATAAAAATTCCATCACCGCGCGCTGCGCTGCTAATGCTTTAGCCGATCGAGTAAAAACTTTCATGCCAGCTGCGACCGGTGTCGCACATGCTGGCATAGGTTTAGGTGCTTTTTCAACTTCGACTAAACACATACGACAGTTTGCTGCCACTGATAAATGTTTGTGGTAACAAAAACGTGGAATATAAATACCCACCGCATCTGCCACTTGAATCACCATCTGATTCGGTGCAGCAGTACATGTTTGACCATCAATTTCGATTTCAATGTCAGACATTGTTAACTCCCCACCAAACATTTTTTGTGCGTCACATGATGCACAAATTCATCATAAAAATGTTTCAACATACCGCCCACCGGCCAAGCCGCCGCTTCGCCAAATGCACAAATAGTACGGCCTTCAATATTTTTAGCTGCTCGACGCAAATTTTCCAAATCTTCCATAGAGCCTTCACCATGTTCAATACGATGTACTAAACGATACAACCAACCTGTGCCTTCACGACAAGGTGTACATTGGCCACATGATTCATCTTTATAAAAATGTGAAATACGCTCAAGCATTTTCACCATACAAACAGTTTCATCCATCACAATCACTGCACCAGAACCTAATCCTGAACCTGCTTTTTGGATAGAATCAAAATCCATATCTAATTCCATCATGATTTCTGCTGGTAAAATTGGCATAGACGATCCACCAGGAATCACTGCTTTTAAACGCCGACCATCACGCATACCACCGGCCATTTCTAATAATTTTTTAAAAGGAGTACCTAACGGCACTTCGTAATTACCTGGCTTATTCACGTGGCCCGTAACACTAAAAATTTTGCAACCGCCATTATTTGGTTTGCCTAATTGTAAAAACCATTCTGCACCCATTTGCAAAATCACAGGCACGGATGCAAATGTTTCAACATTATTAATAGTAGTAGGTTTGTTATAAAGACCGCGCGCTGCGGGGAACGGTGGTTTAAAACGCGGCATGCCTTTCTTACCCTCTAATGATTCCATTAATGCGGTTTCTTCACCGCAAATATAAGCGCCCGCACCTAAAGTCGAATGTAATTCAAAATCAAAACCAGAACCTAAAATATTTTTACCTAACAATCCTGCTGCACGTGCTTCTGCTAATGCCGCTTCAAAACGTTCATAAGGCTCGCAAAATTCCCCGCGAATATAACAATATCCAACACTCGCACCCATCGCAAACCCGCCTATCATCATGCCTTCGATTAATTGGTGCGGGTTCAACAATAAAATTTCGCGGTCTTTGCAAGTACCAGGTTCACCTTCATCGGCATTACACAATACATACTTTTGTCCTGGCAAATCATGGCGAATAAAACTCCATTTTAATCCGGAAGGAAACCCTGCACCACCTCGGCCACGCAATGCAGATAATTTTAATGCATCAATAATTTGTGCGGGCGGTGTTTTTTCTGCCAGTATTTTTTTCCATTGTTCATAACCACCAATGCTTTGATAGGTTGCCATAGTCCATGGTTGGTTGAGATGTAAACTGCGAAAACAAATTTCATTAGCCACGGTGTTTACTCCAACCCATCCAGAATAGTATCAACTTTTTCCGGTGTTAAATTTTCATAATATTTTTTACCAATTTGCATCATAGGTGCTGCAGCACATGCTGCAAGACATTCCACTTCTCGCAACGTAAACTTACCGTCAGTCGTTGTTTCATTAGCATTGATATGTAAGCGTTTTTTAATGTGGTCTACGATGCACTGTGAATCACGCAACATACAAGAAATATTCGTGCAAACATCAATAACATGTCTTCCTACC
Organism: Gammaproteobacteria bacterium SCGC AG-212-F23; assembly: GCA_001644445.1. Lineage (GTDB taxonomy): Bacteria > Pseudomonadota > Gammaproteobacteria > DSM-16500 > DSM-16500 > SCGC-AG-212-F23. Next base: position 7,358 of record LSTE01000045.1, on the reverse strand, counting down.
GGCTTTAAATGATATAATGAATAAAATGTTGCAACTTCATAGACGGCAATTCTCGGCATTTCTAAGTAATCAGCAACCGCATCCATTAACGCCTCAGTCAAATATCCGCCATTGTGTTCTTGCACAAACATCAAAGCTTGCAGAACGCCCGAGCGTTTTTGTTCAGTGGGATAACGCGTGACCCACTGATCGATTTTACGTTGGATGTTTTCTGGTAATGAGGATTTTTTTTCGGTCATTAGCGATCAATCTCCCCAAATACAATATCCAAACTGGATAATACTGCTACTACGTCTGCAATCATGTGACCTTTCACTAACTCTTCAAGACCTGCAAGATGAGGAAAACCTGCAGGACGAATTTTCAAACGGTATGGTTTGTTTGCACCATCCGATACTAAATACACCCCAAATTCGCCTTTAGGATGTTCTATCGCAGCATAGGCTTCGCCGGGAGGCAAGCAATAACCTTCTGTCATTAATTTGAAATGATGAATCATAGATTCCATTTTTTCTTTCATATCTACACGTGTAGGCGGTGCAATTTTATGGTTATCGATCATCACTTCACCTGGATTTTTACGCAGCCACTCTACACATTGGCGAATAATGCGATTCGATTGGCGCATTTCTTCTATACGCACTAAATAACGATCGTAGCAATCTCCTTTTGTGCCAACTGGAATATCAAAATTTAATTTATCGTACACTTCATAAGGTTGTTTTTTGCGTAAGTCCCAAGCAACACCTGAACCACGTAACATAGGACCAGTAAAGCCTAATGCAATAGCACGCTCAGGTTCAATCACACCAATATTCACTGTACGTTGCTTCCAAATGCGATTATCTGTTAATAAAGTTTCATATTCATCTACACGGCCAGGGAAACGTTCGGTAAAATTCCAGATAAAATCTAGCAATGAGCCTTCTCGTGCTGCATTCCATTCCGCAGTTTCTTTTTCGTTATGCCAACGTGAAGGTTTATATTTCGGCATTTTATCGGGTAAATCACGATAAACACCGCCAGGGCGATAATACGTTGCGTGCATGCGCGAACCTGAAACAGCTTCATAGCAATCCAGCAAATCTTCACGCTCTCTAAAACAATATAAAAAAACTGTCATCGCACCAATATCTAATGCATGCGCACCTAACCATAACAAATGATTTAATAATCGCGTCATTTCATCAAACATCACACGAATATATTGTGCGCGTATTGGCACTTCCACACCTAACAATTTTTCAATCGCTAATACATATCCATGTTCATTACACATCATAGAAACATAATCTAACCTATCCATATAACCAATCGTGTGATTATAAGGTTTGCTTTCTGCTAATTTTTCGGTGGCGCGATGCAATAATCCTATATGTGGATCAGCACGCACAATGGTTTCACCATCCACTTCTAAAATTAAACGTAACACACCGTGTGCTGCAGGATGCTGTGGGCCAAAATTAAATGTGTAGTTACGAATTTCTGGGAGTTTACTCATGCGTTAGGTTCTCCCGCTGCGTAGCGAGTATCATCTCGAATCACTTTTGGTTCTAATATTCGCGGTTCAATACTGACGGGTTCGTAAACAACGCGAGATAATGTTGCATCATAACGTACTTCTACATTGCCGATGAGTGGAAAATCTTTACGGAATGGATGTCCAATAAAACCATAATCCGTTAAAATTCTGCGTAAATCAGGATGGCCTGTAAACATAATACCGAAAAGATCAAATACTTCCCGCTCAGGCCAATTCGCAGATGGCCAAAGATCAACAACACTTGCAACCATCAGTTTTGATTCTTCGAGTGGAACATGCAGGCGTACGCGATGGTTTTGGGTTAACGATAATAAATGATAAACTGTTGCAAAACGTGGTTGGTGTGTTGATTTTTTCGTTGTAAAATTGCTAGCTTCAACACCGCGAGAAAAACCAGAACTAGTCGCAGATTCTGTTTCCCACTCGCTTAGACCATAATGTAAATAATCAACTGCAGTGACATCGATTAGCATATTAAATTCTAACTCTTTCACATCTCGCAGCGCTTTTGCTAATTCATGCAAATGTTCTGGCGGCACTTCCAATGTCAATTCATTAATAGCAATCACTGCATTTTTTATCAGAGGCGAAAAACGCTGTGTAATAACGGCATGTAAAGTTGTCACATCTGCCATAAATGCCTCTTATCGTTCTATGATGGTAGTACGTTTAATTTTATTTTGTAATTGAATGACACCATACAATAATGCTTCCGCTGTGGGAGGGCATCCCGGCACGTAAACATCAACAGGTACAATACGATCACAACCACGCACAACAGAATAAGAATAATGGTAATAACCACCACCATTCGCACAAGATCCCATGGAAATCACCCAACGCGGTTCTGCCATTTGATCATAGACTTTGCGTAAAGCGGGTGCCATTTTATTACATAACGTGCCCGCTACTATCATCACATCCGATTGACGTGGACTCGCACGAAAAACTACACCGAAACGATCCATATCATAACGTGATGCAGCCGCATGCATCATTTCTACCGCACAACAGGCTAAACCAAACGACATTGGCCACAATGAACCTGTTTGTGCCCAATTGACTAATGCTTCGAGTTTTGTGGTAAAAAAGCCTCGTGTTTTTAACTCGTCTAATCCCATTCTAGGCCCCCTTTTTTCCACTCATAAATAAATCCTACTAATAATATGCCTAAAAATACACCCATGGTAGAAAGTCCAAACCAGCCCAACTGACGGAATACGACTGCCCATGGTACTAAAAATGCGGTCTCCAAATCAAAAATAATAAAAAGGATGGCGACTAAATAAAACCTAACATCAAAAGGCATGCGTGCATCAGTAAAAGCGTCGAAACCGCATTCATAGGCAGAGTTTTTTTGGGGATTTGGTTTTTTGGGGCCAAGTAGATAGCCCAGAAGTGGTGCTGCGACACCCACCACCACACCTATCATCAAAAAAATCAAAATAGGTAAGTAATTTTCCAGCACATGGGCTCCTTTCATTTATAATAATGGTGCCGAAGGTCGGACTCGAACCGACACGGCTTTCGCCACCACCCCCTCAAGATGGCGTGTCTACCAGTTTCACCACTTCGGCTTGTTTGTTTTTAATGTTGCCCTTGAGGAATGGATGCAGGCAAGCTACTCGGTAATACCGGCGCTAGTGTGTTACTTTGAGTTTGGGCCGGAGGAACAGGTAGATTCAGCTGTTTCTCCTGTTTTATAGCTTTTGTTGCCATATAGTTCAATACGATACTTGTTGTAAAAAATAAAGCCACGAAAGCAATGGTAACTTTCAAAAGAAACGAACCTGAACCGCGGCTACCAAATACTGTCTGCGAAGCGCCGCTACCAAACGCGGCCCCCATGCTCGCGCCTTTGCCTTGTTGCACTAACACGAGTGCTATAATGCAAACGGCAATCAAGACATGTAATACTAAAATGAGTTGATACATTGGTCAAAACCTTTTCATCGTAATAAACTGGGTGTGATTGTAAACGATGCGCTTAGGAGAGACAAGAAAAGCTTATGCATTATGGCATTCTGAGAAAAGCAAATCCCCCTTTTTCAAAGGGCATTATTGCATGTCATTTGACTCACGTCGTCCCGCGGCTTGTCCGCGGGATCCAGTGCGTACTCGCGTCATCCCGAGCATAGCAAGGGATCTCTCTGTCAGCAGGAGATCCCTCGGCGTAAAAAACACGCCTCGGGATGACACTGGATCCCGCGGACACGCCCCGGGACGACAGAGTCAAACAAATCGTTTTAAATTTTATAGAAGGATCCTGCTTAGCATAGAACAGAGGATACTTGTTCCGCAGCCTTAGCAATCGCGAGAAAATCTTTTGCAATCAATGAAGCGCCACCCACGAGAGCACCATCAACATCGGGCATCGCGAACAAACTTGCAGCATTATCGGCTTTAACACTGCCGCCGTATAAAAGGCTTAAATTCTGTGCCAATTCCACATCTTGTTTTGCAAATAATGTACGAATAAATTGGTGTACTTGTTGCGCTTGCTCAGGAGTTGCTGTCAGCCCAGTACCAATAGCCCAGACTGGTTCATAAGCGATGATAACTTCACGAAAAGCATCCAATCCGCAAAAATCCATCACCGTTTGCAACTGATGATCAATTACTTTCTCAGTCATGTTTTTTTCTCTTTCTTCCTGAGTTTCACCTACACACAACACAGGACACATGCCAGCTTGCAATACTGCCTTAAATTTTTTCGCAATAAAATCTAATGGCTCACGCAAAATCGAACGACGCTCAGAATGTCCTACTAATACATACTTACAACCCGTTTCAACCAACATTTCCGTAGATATTTCACCAGTGAATGCGCCCGATTTCGCAGGATAAATATTTTGTGCCCCTAAAAAAATAGCCGAATTTTGCAAAAGTGCTTGTACTTCTGCTAAAAATACAAAACTAGGAAACACTATCATCTCAATTTTAGGAAATGCTGTTACACCTTGTTTAAGCTCTGTTATTAAAGTTCGCACTTCGGCTCGATTGCCGTGCATTTTCCAATTACCTGCAATAATTTTTTTTCTCATAATCAATCCTTCAGAAATTCACTTAAATAATCCAATAACGCATCAGCCTCGGAAAGTTTACCTATAAATCCAATATATTTATCAGGCCGTAGCAAACAAAATCCTGATTTATGCATTCTATAACATTGATGAATACGCCCATTATTATCATAAACACTGCGCCCTTTCCAGTTCTCAATCGGGGTATTTTTTGTCGTGATTAAAACACATTTAATAACATCAACGTATTTCTGCTCAATCTGATTTTTTAATTTTTGTATTTCAGCCAACGAATTATTTTTTCCCGAAAAAAGCAATAAACAAAACTGCGTGCCACGAACTTGCTCAAACAATTGTTGATGCAAAACACCTACATAAGGCATACGCATACCGCCGTTATGCGTTAGCAGGCTTTTTTCATAAGTAATTGTCAATTGCGAAATTGTCATAGCCATGCGTTTCTGATTATTTTTATATTTAAAAATCCAACTATAGAGAAAATCACGCAATTTCCTCCAAAAAACATTATGTAAAGTCATAATAGTTGTTAAGATACCCGTACCGCGCAATAATTTTTTACCTACGGTATGTCGTTCGCTATTATATGTGCTTAATAAAGATTTTTTTGCACGCCCTCGAATCACTAGTGCTAATTTCCAAGCAAGATTATATGCATCTTGTATACCTGTATTCATGCCCAATCCACCCACTGGCGAATGTAGATGCGCAGCGTCACCTGCAAAAAAGATGCGGTTATGCGCATACTGTGATATCAACCGTTCGTGTATCCAAAAACCAGATGTCCATAAAATTTTTTGAATAGTTAAAGGAAATGGACAACGCTCTTTGATAAGACGAAATATTTGTTCATCCGTTAGTGTTTTTGCCGATTTTAATTCAGGATCCATGCTCACATCAGCAATCAAACGCACTTCATTTTCCGCATAATGAAACAATGCTAATAAGCTCTGCGATAAAAACAACATGGCTTTATGTGCTGCAATATTTTTTTCTAGAATAAAATCTGCTAGCACAAAATGCTGGGGTAATTCTCTACCTTTAAAAGCTAGATTTAATTTTTTTCTAACAAAACTATGGCCACCGTCTGCAGCAATCAACCAATCGACATAAATAGTTTCTTCTTTACCATCAGCATGGCGTAATTGCACACGGATATTTTCTTGTTGTTCTGCAAAATCAATTAATTCAACAGGCATTTCAACTGTGATATTTTCTTGCGACAATGCATCTAAAAACATCTTTTCTGTTTCATGCTGCGCAAGACCTAATACGAATGGATAAGCGCTCTCTAATGTATTTAAATCTATCGACACAATATTTTTATCATGATCATACATTTTTAATTCATTAATTTTAACGCCGCGTCTTAGTGCCTCTTGGATAAGCCCCATATCATCCCAAACCTCTAAAGTCCTGGATTGTACAGCCAAAGCATTTGACGTTGGCACGGGTTTCATTTGCGCATCAATAATGCGAAAAGGAATTTGGTAACGCTTCAAATTCAATGCCATACTTAACCCAGTAGGACCTGCGCCTACGATTAACACAGTAGCAGGATGCGACATCTTTTCTCCTTAGGTTGTTTGCCGTAAATAATCTTGATAACCACCAACATATTCTTTAATCTTCCCCTGACCTTGAAAAACCAAAGTACTAGTCACTACATCATCCAGAAACGCTCTATCATGACTCACCAACAACAATGTTCCTGGAAAATCGCCTAATAATTCTTCCAACAACTCTAATGTTTCAATATCCAAATCATTCGTCGGCTCATCCATCACTAACAAATTCGCAGGCATACTAAATAATTTCGCTAGCAACAAGCGATTACACTCGCCACCTGATAATGCTTTTACAGGTGTGCGTGCACGTTGTGGTGAAAAAAGAAAATCAGCAAGATAACTGATAACATGCAATCTTTTACCATTCACTTCTAGAAAATCAGTGCCTTGCACTACATTTTCAACCACTGTTTTTTCTAAGTCTAATGCTTGTCGCAATTGATCAAAATAAGCGACTTGCAACTTCGTGCCTAATTTTACAGTGCCTTGATCTGGAATTAAATTACCTAATAAAATATTTAATAAAGTACTTTTACCTATGCCATTTGGCCCTATTAAACCGATGCGATCACCACGCATAATGTCTATCGAGAATTTTTTAATAATGTCGCGATCGTGATATCTTTGCGAAATATTTTTTACTGAAACGACTAATTGTCCAGATTTTTCTGCTGCATTTAAATCAAAATTAGCTTTACCTTGTACTTCACGACGTTGCGCACGTGTAGCACGCATGGCTTCGAGTGCGCGCACGCGCCCTTCGTTGCGTGTACGTCGCGCTTTAATGCCTTGGCGAATCCAGATTTCTTCTTGTGCGAGTTTTTTGTCAAACACTGCATTTTGTTGTGCTTCAGCATTTAATAATTCTTCTTTACGCTGTAAAAAATTTAGATAATCGCCTGGCCACGAAGTCAGTTGACCGCGATCCAATTCTATAATACGTGTGGCTAAACGCTGTAGCAAAGCACGATCATGAGTAATGAAAATAATTCCTGCATCACAAGCAAGCAATTGTTCTTCTAACCATTGAATCGCTTCTATATCTAAATGATTAGTAGGTTCATCGAGTAACAATAATTCAGGTGATGAAACTAATGCTTTTGCTAATGCGGCCCTACGCAACCACCCGCCTGACAAGGTATTGACTGGTTTGTCTGCGGGTAACTCTAAACGTTGCAATATTTTATTCATATTCGTTTCAAACTG
>LSTE01000044.1 GCA_001644445.1 Gammaproteobacteria bacterium SCGC AG-212-F23 | reverse complement strand
AATCCCGATGTGTTGATGATGGATGAGCCTTTTTCTGCATTAGATGTATTAACAGCAGATAATTTAAAAAGTGACTTACTGGATTTATGGCACAACAAAAAAACAGGTATTCATGGTATTTTATTTGTAACGCATAATATTGAAGAAGCTGCATTATTGGCCGATAGAATTATTATTTTTAACAGTAATCCTGGCTCGATTCGTGCTGAATTGAAAGTGACTTTACCATATCCTAGAAGTGATTTGGATACGCGTTTTCGTAATCAAGTTGATCGTGTTTACACTTTAATGACAACACAAGTGAAAGAATTCGGTGACACCATTGAAGGTCATCCACCGATTGATTTGGGTTATCGCTTACCAGAAGCAAGTATTGCAGAAGTCACCGGACTTTTAGAAATTCTCAATGCACCTGAGCATAATGGTAAAATGGATTTACCTGATGTTGCTGATATTTTAAATCTAGATATTGATGAATTATTTCCATTAACAGAATTATTAGAAATTCTACACTTTGCTAAAGTGTCAAAAGGGGATATTACTATTACCGAAGCAGGTAAAGCATTTGCTGAAGCCGATATTCAAGAGCGCAAGAAAATTTTCTCACGTCATTTAAAAACATATGTGCCACTTGCGCGTTATATTTTCGATCAACTGACTCGCCATCCGCGTCATCGTGCATTGGAGGAAAGTTTCTTGTCATTATTAGAAGATTATCTTGCTGAAGAAGAAGCCGACCGTGTATTGCAAACTGTGATCGAATGGGGTCGTTATGCAGAATTATTTGCCTATGATTATAATGCAGGTGTATTAAGTCTGGAAAATCCGCATTAATTATTTTCTGTAGAATGAATAAGTTGCATCGCATTTCATTTTTTTCGCTAAACTTACCATATAATAGAAGTATGGTAGAAACTAAAGAGGTGAATTATGGCAGCACCTAAGCGAAAAACAGCAAGTGGGATAAGAAGCGACATCGCAGAATGGCAAAGAAAAGAAGAAAACCTAGAGCAAAGTGTGCAAGGGTTAGAGCATTATCAAAAGAAAAAAGTCGAATATAGGACTCGATTGGATTCTGGCAAAGATGAAAAAGCAGAAGTAAGACGAGCATACGATAATTTAGCTAATGATTTTAAAAAAGAATTAAATTCAGCTGATGCAATAGAGAAGCAGGCTTATAAGGTATTGAATAATCAACTGAATAAAGTGGGCTTAAGTAGTCCAGCGATAAGAATTATACGTGATGAATGTTTTAAGATCCAAGCAGAATTATCTACTAAAATCGATCCTAAATCCAGTGTGCACGCTGTCATTAATGCTCGATTTTCAAAAATTCAACGCAGCATGCAAACGTTAGATCAAATGGATATACCTGTTGTGACGGCGTATTTAACAAGTCTGGCTGCTCCCATGGAAAAATTCATAACCTGCAGTCGTCTTGCAGATCAATGCGATCAACGATACAAGAATGCTAAAAGCCATGGTGAATTGGAAACTGCATACAATCAAGCAAGCGTGCAGCTGAGTGAATGTGAGAAAAATGTTGTCCGTCTTAGAGAATGCAGAGCTGAAATCAATGGATTAGAGATGCAGCTGACGATTGCTAATGTAAATGAAGCTGATGAACGAGAAAAAGCTAGCGCAACTGTTAGAACGTTACTTGTAGATTTACAAAAAAATGCAAAATCAGCGCTACCCAAAGATGTTTTGGCTAGAGAAATTAAACCTATTGATATGAAAAGTGCATTAGGTGTGTCATTAGAAGCCGCGTTGATAAAAATTCAAATGCAGCAAGATACAAAAAACAGCCAAGAAATCAGAAAAGAACAAGACAAGCTTTTTTTAACAGCATTACACATATCGAATTTAACACATCAATATTATCAACGAGGCGGCGGTTTATTAGGTCATGGAGAAAATCCTGCGAAAAAAGAAGTTTTTATAAAAACGAACCAAGAATTTTTAAAATTATTAGAAAAATGCCCGCAGCAGCATTCCGTGTCCGACGTATTTAAAGAGTTAAAAAAATATATTGTGGAGCGCAATCAAGAATTTCGAAAAGCATTAGGCGGAGACAAAGCAGGTACTATTTTCAACGAATTTACTAAAACTCTACTCGAGAGCGAAAAAGCAGTCGAACCAAAACCCATTTCACCGACAGCGAAACAGCTAGTAGATTCAGAGCCGCGTCACGAAGCTCCCTCCATGCGTAATGCTGGGTAAAATGGTGTTGTTACATAATTCCTCTGATATATGTCGTCCCCCCAGGCAAGCCGCGGGACGATAGGGCATTGGCTGGATTTTTTTAGTACTATTCCTTCAGCAGAGCGTTTCAACATAAATTTAACCTTATGTAACCATATGAATATTATCGTTTTATTCTATTTTTTGCAAATTGTAAATTCAATTTACAATTTGCAAGGTCGTCTATGAGGTTAAATAGCATGTGTTTTTAAATAGATTATTTAGATGGTTATTTTTTCATGGTGTATTCTTGCTGGATATTTTGTTTGAAATGTTTTAAATACATTTCGGGTTGTTTTACATTTTTGGTCCAGCCCAGATTTCTTTGTGCTATTTCACTTTCTGAAAGATAATTTTTTGCAATTTGGTTAACGACTAGTGCAAGCAAACGTGGGAAATGGCGGCCATTTTCCATTTTTTCGTTTAAGTATGTTGTAAATTGTTCAGGTGTTCTTTTCCAGCCGAATGTGGGTTTCATTGCATCGTCGAGAATCTTAGTAAGATCTTCAATAGCAGCTTGTATGGCGAAATCATTGTTAGGATAATCTTTGATTTTTCCTTCTAATGCTAATACTTTTTCAATTTCTGTTTTCTGGGGTTTTTTGGTTTTCGCTTCATAAAATGCAAAGCGTACACTTTTCATTAAATCTGTTAAAAATTCTTTGAACGTAGTTGTAGGTGCTGATTTTTCTTGGGTAGCAGCAGGCTCCGTCATGGTAGACTGAGTATGTTGGTGATGGGCTTGTTTTGCATCTGGACGTGGCGATGGCTGTGGTGTGGTAGGTGCTGATTTAGAAATAGTATCGGTTGGGATAGCAAGTGCGTCTTTTTTAGTGCGTGATAGTGTCATAATTATCTCCTCGTTATAGGTATTATTTATAGCATAGAAAATAAAAAGAAACCTTAAGGAAAGCTTAAGTATATTGAGTTAGTTTTAATCTTTATGATCATTGATATTGAGAGCAAGTTCCTGCAAACGTTCGACTAACATTTCTGAGCAAAATATAAAAGCATTGACAGCAATTTTTTCATCGAGTGAAAAAGTGTCTATAGATGATAGTATGGATTGTTTTAATAAATTAGTATTGAGAGTAGTGTTTTCTTGCGCTGCAGTATTTTTCTCGAACGCAATTGCGATATTATCCATGAAACAGCAAATGGCTTGATGAAAATCAGTAACATTTGCCTGTGTCGATAATACCTGTTCTATTTTCGTGGATGAGTGTACGGCTCTGTGCATAAAGTTGATGCTGCGAAAAATTTCTTTTTCACACCATAAAGAACGTTTAAAAATCCCCGAATTAAATCCTTCGCCTAACCGTTCGCGTGATGCCTCGATAGCAAGCTTGCGTTGATTGATAAGAGAAGTTGCAAGTTTTTCATCTAACTCAAAGTATATTTTTTTAATATTGATAGGATTATGATTCATAAAAATTGTGACGTAATACTCTCTTAATTGCTTTAAAGTATTAGCCTGATTTTTTCGCAAGTAAACGCTAGCATGGATGGGAAGCACAAATTGCGAAACCAGTGCCGCAATTAATATACCAATGCTGATTTCCAAAAATCGTTCAATGGCTGTAATAATTGTTGGGTTGCTGCCTATTAATATAATTGCAACTGTAGCTGCACCTAATGTGCCGGCGTCACTATAATTTTTATTGGTGGTTGCAATATAACTGAAAATCATGACTGCTAATGTTACTGCTGCTGAATGTGCTAAAGCATTATCATGAAAGATTGCTAGTACTAGCATAGCAAATAGCGATCCCGCTAGCGTGCCTAGGAAGCGCATATACGACTTTTGTATCATACTGCCTACATTGATTTGCGCGCACATGACAACAATGATAGTGATGATTAACCACTGATCGATATGAAAGTGAATGATTTTACCAATAGAAAACCCGAGCAAGCACGCAATGGCTATCTTGATGCTATGCGTGACTTGGTCGGGCTTAAGATATTTTGCCAACATTATTTAATACTGCTGCGTAGCATCCAAGCAGTTTTTTCATGTGCGCGTATACGTTCTATCAATAAATCCATAGTGGCTTGATCATTAGCGCTTTCGGCTTTTTTAAACATGGATTCCATATGGCCAATTAAAGCTTCATGGTCTTTGAGCAATGTTTTTAACATTTCTTCTGCGGAAAGAATTTTTCTTTCTTCCTTAATAGAGCTCAATTTAGAAAATTCAGAAAAAGAAGCAGGCGCAAAACTACCTAACGCACGAATGCGTTCTGCAATTTCATCCACAGCTTCTGCCAATTCTTTGTATTGCGATTCAAACATTAAATGCAGGCTAGGAAATAATGGCCCAGTCACATTCCAATGAAAATTCTGAGTCTTAAGGTAGAGGACATAACTATCTGCTAATAAATGCGTTAATTCATCCGCAACCTTTTGATATTGTTGCAATTTTGCAGCGCTCGTGGTTTCCATGGTGGGCCTCCTAGGTAATAATCAATTTGATCTTTATATTCTACTATAATTTTAGATTTTTTTCAGTTTTAAGTGTTGAACCTAAAATGCATCACATCGCCATCTTGGACAATATATTCTTTGCCTTCAAGGCGCCATTTGCCGGCTTCTTTTGCGCCATGTTCGCCGTTGTAGTGAATGAAATCTTGGTAAGCGATGACTTCGGCGCGGATAAAACCTTTTTCGAAATCAGTGTGAATGACACCGGCAGCAGCGGGGGCGGTGCAGCTGATGGGAATAGTCCAGGCGCGGACTTCTTTTACCCCTGCGGTAAAATAGGTTTCTAATCCTAGTAATTTATATCCTGCATGAATCACGCGATTTAAACCGGGTTCGTCTAATTTTAATTCTGCTAAAAATTCTGCTTTTTCAGCATCCTCTAATTCTGCAATTTCTGCTTCAATCGCAGCGCAAACTGCAACAACAGAAGCATTTTCTTTTGCAGCAATAGCTTTGACTTGATCTAGATAAGGATTATTTGTAAAACCATTTTCAGCGACATTGGCAATATATAAAGTGGGTTTGAGTGTGAGTAATTGAAATTGCTTGAGACGTAATTTATCGTCTGCGGAAAATGATAAGCTACGCGCGGGTTTCCCTTCGTCTAATAGTTTTTTGATGCGTTCGAGTAAGTGAATATCGGCAACAATATTTTTGTCGCCTGATTTTGCTTGTTTACTCAAACGCTGTAGTATGCGATCAACACTATCGAGATCTGCTAAAGCCAATTCTGTGTTAATAATTTCAATATCATCTGCAGGTGAAATTTTTCCCGCAACATGCACGACATTGGTATTCTCGAAACAACGTACTACGTGCGCAATGGCATCTGTTTCACGAATATTGGCTAGAAATTTATTGCCTAGTCCTTCGCCTTTAGAAGCGCCTGCGACTAAACCCGCGATATCTACGAATTCCATGGTGGTTGGTAAAATGCGTTCGGGTTTTACGATAGCTGCAAGTTTTTCTAAACGTGGATCGGGAACAGCGACAATACCTACGTTGGGTTCAATTGTGCAAAAAGGATAGTTGGATGCATCAACGCCTGCTTTTGTTAAGCAGTTAAATAAAGTGGATTTACCAACATTAGGTAAGCCTACAATACCACATTTAATGCCCATAATATTTATTCCTTAAGAGTATGTAAAAATTGCATCGCTTGTTGAAATTCACCGCGTAATAATTGTGGCAAAACAACTTCGGCTGCTTGCAATGTATCATCAATTTGTTTGCGTTCATTTTTGCTGGGTGGATTTAACACATAATCTGTGACATCTTTGCTATTGCCAGGATGTCCTATGCCTATGCGTAAACGATGAAATTGTGTTGTATGTAAATGGGCAATAATATCGCGCAAACCATTATGACCGCCGTGGCCACCATCTTGTTTTAAACGTATGGTGCCAACCGGTAAATCAATTTCATCATGTGCAATTAATATTGCAGTTGGTGGAATTTTATAATAATTAGCGAGTGCTTGTACCGATTGTCCGCTTAAATTCATGAATGTTGTTGGAATTAATAAATGACAATCATGGTTATTTAAATTTATCAGCGCGTGAAATCCGTGAAATTTTTTTTCGTGCTTTAAATCAGTGTTTCTAGCAAGCAGAGAAACAAACCAAGCCCCCGCATTATGGCGGGTATCTTCATATTCTAGGCCTGGGTTAGCCAGGCCTACAATTAATTGAATACCGGGTTTGTGTGGTGTCACTGGTAATTAATCTTTTTTCTCTTTTTTATCTTTGCCACCTTCAGTAGCAGGTGCGGCTGTTGCAGTAGGTGCTGCGCCTTCTGCAGGTTTAGCTTCCTGACCTTCGACGGTCGCTTCTGCTTCAGCTGTTTCTGCTACAGGTTCTTCGACGATACGTGGAATGTGTAGAGAAACAATAGGCAAGTCGTGACCTTCTACGCCATGGGCAAAGGCAACCAATTCTACGCCTTTTGGCAATGTGAGATGGGACAAGTGAATCGTATCATCTAATGCCATGTTAGAAACATCGACTTCGATGAATTCTGGCAAGTCACCCGGTAGACAAGATACTTCAATATTAGAAAGATTGTGAGCAAAAATTCCGCCTTCTTTAAGGCCTGGGGCAACATCTTCACCTTTAAAATGCAATGGAATGTGCATATGCAGTTTTCTGTCTGCTCTGATGCGTAAAAAATCCATGTGCATAATACGTGGTTTAGCAGGATGACGTTGCAGGCTTTTTAAGATCACTTTTTCATTATCTTTGCCTACTTTTAAGGTCAAGATGTGCGAATAAAATGCTTCTTGTGCTAGTGCGTGCATGACCTTATTGTGATCTAAGGTAAGGGATACGGCTTCTTTGTCTGCGCCGTAGATAATAGCAGGTACTTTATCCGTATGACGTAGGCGGCGGCTCGCACCTTTCCCCTTGTCTTGGCGAATATCTGCTTCTAGTTCAAATTTCATTGCCATGATGAGTGTTCTCCGGTTGTATTAAATTTAACCACCAGCTGCGACCACTGATGGAGAGGGCGGTATTTTACATGAAATTGAGAAGAGAGCAATGGTATACTCCATTTCTTGTGGTTTAAAAATTCCCTTTTTTAAGGTGTTGTTGCATCACACTAAACACCGCTCAAGCCTTTCGTGAGCCTAGGTACTCACGCTACGCGCTCGAATCGCGCCATCCATGGCGCTACGGATTACATCCTGTAATCCACTCGCGACTACGCGTGAGTACCCAGTCTCACCGGCTTGAGCGGTGTTTAGTGTGATGCAACAACGCTATTAAATATAAGTAATGTAATATTGGATTCTAGAGAGAGTGTGTTTATGAAATATCAAGTCCATAAATTCGGCGGCAGCAGTCTTGCCAACGCTGAGCGTATTGCAGTGTTGAAATCCATCTTGAATGGTCAGCATGAAATTATTGTTGTTTCCGCTGTGCAAGGAACAACATCATCATTGCAACAAGCATTAGATTTAGCAAAAAAAACCGATGAATACACAAAAACTCTTACTCAATTAGAAAAAACACATACTACTATTGCTAATCACCTGCTATCCAAACAACAAGCAGAAAGTTTTATTACAGCATTGAAAAAAGATATCGCAGAAATTCAAGATATTTTGCACGCGATTAAATTAACAGGCGGATATTCCACAGAAATTCAAAATCTAATTTTAGGTTATGGCGAATTATGGTCCGCAAAAATAGTTGCAGATTACCTTTCCAGTTTTCATAATGTTTTATATTTAGACGCATCGAAAGTATTATTTGTTTATGAAAAAAATAATATGCTGTGTATTGATTGGGAAAAGAGTCAGCAAGCACTAGATGAATTTTTAAAAAATAAATCATTCGATCAAATTGTTATTACAGGTTATATTGCTGCAACGTTAGAAGGAAAACGTACAACACTAGGCCGTAATGGCAGCGATTTTTCATCCGCTATTTTTGCAAAATTATTTCGCGCAGTTAGTTTAACGATATGGACCGATGTGGACGGTATTTTTACCGCAGATCCCAATCGAGTGCGTGCTGCATTTGTCATTGATTCATTGTCATATGAGGAAGCGTTAGAGCTTGCTTATTTTGGCGCAAAAGTATTACATCCTATGACAATTGCACCTGTGCTTGCTGAAAATATCCCTATTTATATTAAAAATAGTTTTAATCCTAAAATGAAAGGCACACATATCGCCGCAACTGCAGCAGCATCGCCGTATTTGATCAAGGGATTAACCTGTATCGATGATATTGCGCTAGTTAATATTGAAGGCGCAGGCATGATTGGTGTATCCGGTATCGCAGCACGCGTATTTGAAGTGTTACATCAAGCTAATATTTCAGTGATTTTGATTTCACAAGCAAGTTCTGAGCATTCAATTTGTTTTGCCGTAGCAAATGCGTATGCAGATCTTGCTGTGAAGGCATTGCAAGAAGATATGCAGTTTGAAATAGAACGAAAGCAAATTGAATCTATTATTGCTGATAAACAATGCGCTATTCTTGCTGTGGTTGGCGATGGCATGATAGGTGCGATTGGGGTTTCTGGAAAGTTATGTTCAGCACTTGCAAAAGCCAATATTAATATTCGTGCGATTTCGCAAGGTTCATCGGAACGTAATATTTCTGTTGTGATCAAAAATTCTGATGTGAATAAAGCGTTGCAAGTCGTACATGCGGGTTTTTATCTTTCCGCAAAAACTATTTCCGTAGGATTAATCGGCCCGGGTCATGTAGGCGGTGCTTTATTGCAACAATTTAAGGAAGCAATGCAGCCGTTACAGGAAAAATATCAAGTCAATCTTTGTGTGCGTGGTATTATGAGTAGTCATAAAATGTTGCTTTCGCACGATAAAATGGATTTAAAAAATTGGCAAGATGATTTGTCGCAATCAGGTCAAACTGCTGATTTGGAAATTTTTGCTAATCATATTGTTGCAGATGATATTCCGCATGCTGTCCTTATTGATTGTACCGCAAATCAGGCTATTGCTGATCGTTATTTAGATTTTATTGAAAAAGGGTTGCATGTGATCACGCCAAATAAACGTGCAAATTCGGGAGATTTAGATTTTTATAAAAAATTAAAAACGTTGGCACAGAAAAAGAATCGATATTATTTATATGAAGCAACAGTTTGCGCAGGCTTGCCTGTGATTAATACGTTGCAAGATATTCTGAAGACAGGGGATGAAGTCACAAAAATAGAAGGTATAGTATCGGGTACATTGAGTTATATTTTTAATGAAATGGCAAAGGGTAGAGTATTTTCAGATGTTGTTATCGAAGCGAAACAACGCGGATTTACTGAGCCTGATCCACGTGAAGATTTATCTGGTCTTGATTTTGCGCGTAAGATTGTTTGTCTTGCGCGTGAACTAGGTTACGATGTGCGTTTAGAGCAGATAGATGTTTATAATTTGGTGCCCAGCGAGTTACAAAAATGCAGTGTGGAAGAATTTCTAGATAAATTGCCTGCCTATGATGAGAAAATGTCTGCATTTACCGCAGAAGCTAATGCAAAAAAAGAAAAATTATGTTACGTAGGTATGATTGATCACTCAGGTCATGTGAATGTTTCATTAAATTCTTTTCCGGAAAATCATCCGTTTGCAAGAATGCAAGGTAGTGATAATATGATTATTTTCCATACCAAGCGCTATTGCGAGCAGCCCTTAGTCATTCAAGGGCCTGGAGCAGGTGCTGATGTGACAGCAGCAGGTATATTTGCGGATTTATTACGGTTAGTATCGTCTTTATCATGAATGGAGTAGTTCGATGAATTTGTTGCGTGATTCTGTGCATGCAGTGACAGCGTTTGCGCCGGCAACGTGTGCGAATGTTGCAGTAGGATTTGATATTTTGGGGTTTGCCATAGATGGCGTCGGTGATTGTGTGACTTTGACACGTCGTGAAGATAAACAAATTGTGATTGATGCCATTGATTCTCCTGCAACCTTGCCTTTAGATGTTGACAAAAACACAGCTTCTGGTGTCGTGAAAAAATTTTGTCAAGAATTGAAAATTGACACTGGTTTTTCAATTCGTATTTCTAAAGGTATTCCCTTGAGTTCTGGCATGGGTGGTTCTGCGGCTTCTGCTGTTGCTGCGTTAATCGCATGCAACGCTTTTTTATCAGTACCTTTATCAGCGAGCGAATTAGTGCCTTATGCATTGTTTGGCGAGGAAATTGCGAGTGGACAACAACATGCAGATAATATTGTACCGTGTATCTTTGGTGGATTTACGTTAGTTTCTTCTGTTGAGCCGTTGGAAGTCGTGCAATTACCATTGATGGAATTTTGTTGTATCCTTGTTCATCCGCATTTACTTGTACCTACAAAAGAAGCTAGAAAAATTCTGAAAGAACAATTACCTTTAAAAGATTGCATTAAACAGTCGGCACATTTAGCCGCATTTATTGCAGCATTATATAAAAATGACATAAGATTATTAAAAAAAAATCTGACAGATCTTTTAATTGAGCCACAACGTGCACATTTTGTTCCTGGTTTTTATAAGATTAAAGATGCCGCGTTAAAAGCAGGAGCGTTAGGCATGTCATTTTCAGGCTCGGGGCCTAGTTTATTTGCATTTGCTAAAAATGAAGTTGAAGCGGTGAGAATTTGTGCGGCTATGCAGGAACAATTAAAAGCAGAAAATATTGATTCTGATAGTTGGATATCATCAATCAGTCAGTATGGTGCGAGAGTGCAAGAGATTACTTAAAGATAGGTTATACAAAGGTATTGTTGCATAATTATTTAGACACGACTCAAGCCTTGCGTGAAGCCGTGTCATCCCGAGCGTAGCGAGGGATCTCCTGCTTACAGAGAGATCCCTCGCTACGCTCGGGATGACACGAGTACGCACTGGATCCAGCGATGACATATATCAGGGAAATTATGCAACAACGCCTTTTGAAAAAAGGGGATTTGTAAAATGAAATTCATTAGTACAAGAAATAATAAGATTAAAAAAACTTTATCTGAAGCCATCCAACTTGGACTTGCCGAAGATGGCGGTCTATTTGTTCCAGAATTATTTCCAACCTTGGATTTGAACACGTTTACGGTTGATTTGTCTTTTCCTGATTTTGCGGAGCAATTATTAAAACCTTTTTTCCAAGAAGATATTCTCGAAAAAGAACTTCCAATGATTTGTAAAAATGCGTTTTCGTTTCCAGTGCCGCTAACTAAAGTTAACGCAGATACTTTTTTGTTAGAACTTTTTCATGGCCCTACTTCTTCTTTCAAAGATTTCGGTGCGCGTTTTTTAGCAGAATGTTTAGAGATTCTTTCTGCACAACATAAAACAACTATCCTGGTTGCAACTTCCGGTGATACAGGTTCTGCTGTTGCCAGTGCGTTTTATCGTAAAGCAAATATTCAAGTTATTATTTTATATCCTAAGGGGAAAATTTCCGAACGACAAGAACATCAAATTGCTTGTTGGGATACTAATATAGTTGCGCTTGCGGTTGATGGTAGTTTTGATGATTGTCAACGTATGGTAAAGCAAGCATTTCAAGATGTTTGGTGGCGCAAGCATTTACATCTTAGCAGTGCAAACAGTATTAATATCGCTAGATTGTTACCGCAAATGACTTACTATGCTTATACAAGCGTGCATTTTTATCATCAATACAAAACAGGACCTGGATTTATTATTCCTAGCGGCAATTTAGGCCATGCCACAGCCGCATATTGGGCGAAAAAATTAGGTTTTCCTATTCGAGAGATTTTTCTCGCAACCAATGCCAACAAAGTTGTGCCAGATTATTTAGCAAGTGGCGATTTCAATCCGCGACCTAGTGTTGCAACGTTAGCCAATGCGATGGATGTTGGTAATCCAAGTAATTTTGAACGTTTGCAAGATTTTTTCCCTACATTTGATTCATTCAAAAAAAATGTCACTGCTATCAGCGTCACTGATGCAGAAATTAAAAAAACCATTCAAGAATATTATGAGAAATACAAAATAATGATATGTCCTCATACCGCGACCGGCTGTTATATGCGCAAACAATTATCCGATCAGCCATGGATCATTGCAGCAACAGCCGATCCTGCAAAATTCGACGATATCATCGAATCGACTATCCATCAGTCCGCTCCAGTGTCGTTGCAACTGCAGCAATTGCTCAATAAGCCTGTGCATATAACAGAAATAGAAAATAATTTAGAAGCAATCAAACCATTTCTACAATAGTATTGTCGACCATAGGGATGTAAAATAGAGGAGCGGTAGAGCAGGGATCCTGCAGAGTCAGACCCTACTAACCACATAAATATTTGTTGTTTATCTATTTTGTTGACATAGCAGTTATATTTCTCGGTTTTATTGTTGTTCCAGAGGTAGTATGTATAGATGGTAATTCGGATATATCTTTTTTTGAAAATGATGTTAAACCAGGAAAAGGAGTGGGAAGAGTGAAACTCAAGCTAGTTGAGGTAGTAGTACTAGCAGTCATTGCTGATGTTTTTGTATCTTCTACATGGGATATTGCAGATAGTGTAGGCATGACGGGCAGTGTAGAAAGTATATCTGCAGTGGATGCATTTCCTCCAGTATAAGAAGAATCACCCATAAACACATTACTAATTTCTTCTGGGCGACATGGAATTATAAACGTTGGAAGACTTCCATCAGTAGCAGGAGCAGTATATGCTTTGTTTGATTTTATTAATGATGCTAGCGTTGGACGTATTGTATTAAAAAAACTGTCATCCTTTGCATCCGCCCATACAGTTTCACAATTTCTTCCCTTTGCTTCTAGAATTTCTTTAAACGAATCGTCAACTAACAAGACTTTATTACTAAAGGAAGGTATTTTGTTTTTGACATGGTTAACAACACGGTCTATATGAGTAATTTTGGGTAGCATATCGTTTTTATAAGCGGGAAAAAGCTCAATGCTAAAAATTAATTTGTCTATTGTTGCTTGATCGAGTCCAATTATTTCAGTTAAATATCTTTTTATCATATCGGTAAATTTGTTGTTAGAAGCAATCGCTACGATGTGGCCTTGAGAAAGTAACTCTATAATTAAGTTTTTCCAAGCACTAGCGCTTACTCTAGGCGGCATATTTGTTTTTATATAATCCCAAGGATCTACAGATAGATTGCATCTGCCAATATAATTGGCCATATTTTGAGAGACAATAGTTATATCAAAGTCAAAACAAATTAATGCGGTTGTCATACATATCCTCTTCTTGTTTGTTTCTCAATTAAATACTTCTCCTTATTCTACACATAAAACCTTAAGGAAAAATTAAAGGCATTGATCTTCCCCGTTATTATGCTAGTTGAGTATTCCCGATCAGGAATATTATGTAAGTTTATGCCCCGTTTCTGTTAAAATATTACCGATCAGTAATATTTTGTTGATTTTTATTAAAAAACGCATTAATATTACCGTACGGGAATTTTTTATTAAAGGTGAGGTTATGCGTAGTCGTTCTGAGCAGTCGTATGATTCCAAGGAAATTGGCAGGATCATAAAAGCTACACGTAAAAAATTGGGTATTACTCAACGTAGTTTAGCTATGACTTCAGGGACAGGATTGCGGTTTATTATTGAACTAGAACAAGGTAAACCAACTTGCCAGTTAGAAAAAGTATTAACTGTTTTTAGGACATTGGGAATCAAGATAATAATAAAGGCAGATGTGAATGGATAAAACTCTAGATGTATACTTTAATGAAAAAGTTGTAGGGCAACTAATCCAAGATGATTATGGGGACATCAATTTTGCTTATTCTAGTGATTGGCTTGATGATCCAAAAGCGATTCCAATTTCATGTTCATTACCATTGCAAGCAGAAATATTTAAAAAAAGATTTTGTCAGGCTTTTTTCAGTGGTATTTTGCCAGAAGATGTTCAAAGAAAATTAATTGCCAAAAATCTTGGCATTAGTGCGAACAATGATTTTTCAATGTTGGAAAAAATTGGTGGTGAATGCGCTGGAGCATTATCATTTGTTTCTAAAGGGAAAAAATTTATTCCAGATAATCATGATTATCATGAATTAACGAAAAAAAAATTATCTAATATATTGAGAGAATTGCCTTCCAGACCATTGCTTGCGGGAGATCAAGGTGTTCGCTTATCGTTAGCGGGTGTCCAGGATAAATTAGCGGTCTATGTTGAAAATGAGAAAATATCTATTCCGCTAGATAATTCACCGAGCACTCATATCTTAAAACCCGATTTTGGTGAGTATGAAGGTGTTATTTTTAATGAGGCATTTTGTTTGGGATTGGCAAAAAAAGTTGGATTGCCTGTGGCAGAGGTTGAAATAAAACAAGTAGAAGACATCTATTATTTACTCATCAAAAGATATGATCGTGTTATGGATGAAAAGAAAATAAAACGAATACATCAAGAAGATTTTTGCCAAGCATTAGGGATATTACCAGTAGATAAATATCAGAATGAGGGTGGGCCTTCTTTAAAGCAATGTTTTGATTTGATTAGGCGGAATTCATTTTCACCTGCCATTGATCTTGAGAGGATGCTGAATGCTGTCATGTTTAATTATTTCATTGGAAACTGCGATGCTCATGGTAAAAATTTTTCATTTCTATATTATAATCGCTTACAGCTCGCGCCATTGTATGATTTAGTTTGTACGATTTACTATAAAGATTTGACTCAAAAGATGGCGATGAAGTTGGGTGGAGAATATAATATAAAAAGTATTCGTGTTGATAATTTCGATGTATTAGCGGGTGAAATAGGTTTTTCTAAACCTGAGGTTCGTAAACGTGTTTTTGCAATGATTGATGCAATTCTTTCCTCACTGTCTGTAATGTCAATACAATATCCAATTCAAGAAAAAATATCGAATCTTATTATGATAAGGTGTGAATATTTTGCAAAACGTATTTCCTGATTAAAATAAAATCAGGCATGAGTAAAAATTTTTCCTTGACAAGGAAAGTTGTAGTGTATCACATTTTTTGTTGCTTTAAACTAATGTTTTGTGGATGTAGATGTGTATGGAAAACATAAATTAAATATTATTTTATGAGGAGTGAAAATGTTAAGAGGATTAAGAGCGCAACAGCTTGGGAAAACCAGGGTTCCTGTATTTTTGTCTACCACGCGCATATTATCGACTAGTGCAAAATTGTTATCAAATCAATCCAAAGTAACCGCAGACGTAACACCTGCCGTGTCAGAAAAAGCAAACATAGCTTATACTCCATTTAAAGATTTTTCTGATGATTTGAGACAATTTTTCTTAATGCGGTTTTTGCAATTCCCTAATCTAGCAAAAAAATTTGCTGATCTCTCCGTTGCTTTAATTGATAGAGGTGGTTTGATAAAGCAAGCGACTGAAGCCATGATTAGTCCGTTGACAAAAACATTTTCCGCAGGTGCAACTGCGTCTGCCGCAGTGAACAAAGCACAACAAGTGTTGAGCAAGGGTGGCCCACAGTTAGCATTGGATTATGCTAAGGAAATGGTTTTTAAACCAGAAGAAAGAGAATCTGTATATCATGAAACTACCAAGTTGTTAGATGAAATCTCTAAGACGTCGTTATTGTATGTTCCCATTAAATTAACCGCATTTTTTTCTCCCGAGTCACTTGAAAAGCTATCACGTAATGAAATATTAAGTGAAGAAGAAGAAAAACAAATGGCGATAGAGAGATTGCGTCTTTTCCAAGTAGTTGAAAAGGCGTCGCAATGCGGAAAAATTATTTTTGTTGACCAAGAATATCCAACACAAAAAAAAGCTATTTTCCAAATATCGCAACGTCTTATGCAGCATTTTAATACGCATCGTCCCGTTGTTTATACGACTATTCAAGCAACGGATTTAGAATGTGCTGATTTGGTGAAACAACTTGTGACGGATTCATCCATTAAATTTCCAGGCATTAAACTTGTGAATGGCGCTTATGTGAATTGGGCGCATCGCAATCACTGTGGCGATATGATGCAGTCATCTAAAATGGCTTCTTTTGTGGCGTATGTTACAATCGCTAAGTATTGTTTGAGAAATAAGATTTCCCTTTATATGGGCACTCACAACATCGTACTAGAAAAATTAATCGATAAAACTGCACAATTATTTAATGTTCCTAAAGAGAAATACGTGAAAGGCCAACTCTTTGGATTTGCCACAAAAAATCCACAAACAGCATATTCAATTTTTGGGCCCGGGTCTGATTGTGTGGCTTATGCTTTGCGCAGAGTGATAGAAGGTGCGGGCAGTCATACGGCGGCATCCCCACCTGTTATGAATGATGAAGCAATTTCTGCCATGATGAAGCGACTGGATTTGGGTGAGGTTTTATCGGAAGAAGATATCGATTTAATTGCTAAAGCAGCCCGCTTCAATGTGCAAGACGCGAGAGTTGATATTGCACGGGAAAACGTGCGTGCACATTTTAAAAGCGGTCGTTCAAACTTAATGTGATAGTTGCCTATAAATCTGAACTCTACTTTTGAGTCTATACAAAAGTAGGGCGCTCTGTTACAATGAAAATTGAGCTAGTAAGACTCAATTTTCATGGAATTAATTATGCCTGTTATTAAACGAAAATACTTTATTAATGAATTAGATAAGGCATTAAAAGTTCACCCTGTTGTTGCTTTACTGGGGCCACGTCAATGTGGGAAAACCACATTGGCGAAGCAATATGGCAATCTTAAACGTGGCAAATCCACCCTTAATATCTATCATTTTGATTTGGAAGATCCTGATGATTTGGCGAGACTGGAGGCTCCGAAGCTTGCATTTGAGGATTTATTAGGTTTAATTGTTGTTGATGAAATTCAGAGGCAGCCCGAGTTATTTCCTTTATTACGTGTTTTAGTGGATCAGCATAAAAAACGCAAATTTTTAATTTTGGGTAGTGCTTCACGTGATTTAATTAAGCAATCATCAGAGACACTTGCTGGGCGTATTCGATATATTGAAATTACTCCTTTTTCATATTATGAAGTGCATGATTTGCATAAGCTTTGGTTTCGAGGGGGATTTCCTAATTCTTATCTTGCTAAAAACAATGAGAACAGTTCCCAGTGGCTTACTGCATATGTGACTACATTCTTGGAGCGTGACATTCCTAACTTGGGAATACAAATCCCACCGCGTACCTTGCGACGCTTTTGGATGATGTTAGCTCATTACCATGGTTGCATATTTAATGCTTCAGAAATTGGAACATCGCTAGGTGTTGCGCACACCACAGTGAGACATTATTTAGATATACTCACTGGAACTTTTATGATACGAGAATTAACGCCGTGGATTGAAAATATTAATAAAAGACAAATAAAATCACCGAAAATATATTTTCGTGATAGCGGGATTTTTCATAATTTATTAGGAATTAAAGATATGCATGCTTTACAGCATCATCCAAAATTAGGTTCATCCTGGGAAGGTTTTGCACTAGAAGAAATTATTCGGTCTCATCATGCAGAACCAGAAGAATGCTATTTTTGGGGAATTCATAGTCAGGGGGAATTAGATCTATTGATCATTAAAAATGGAAAGCGTCTTGGTTTTGAATTTAAATATTCTGATGCACCTACTTTAACATCTTCCATGCAGCTTGCATCAGATACATTAAAATTAGATAAATTGACTGTTATCTATCCTGGGGATCGACAGTATCGTTTAACAAACGCGATTGAAGTGGTAGGACTTGAAAATTATCTACTGGAAATTTTTAATTAAAGGTTATCTCATTTCCAGCAAGAATTTAATCCAAAAACATCCGACTCAACGATCCAGATCCGCTGATGCGGCGCATGGCTTCGGCCATCATTTGGCTTAAGCTGATAGCACGTAAGTTTTTGCAGGCTTTGGCTTCGGCGGTAAGAGGGATGGTGTCAGTGACAACTAATTCATCCAGTGAGGATGATTTTATATTTTGAATGGCTTTGCCTGAAAGTACGGGATGGGTAATGTAAGCAAATACTTTGGCAGCGCCGTGCTCTTTTAATGCATCAACAGCTTTGCAAAGCGTGCTCGCTGTATCAATAATATCATCTACAATAATACAGTTACGGTCTCGCACATCACCAATCACATGCATGACTTGTGCTTCGTTAGGTTGTAAACGACGTTTGTCAATAATTGCCAAATCTGCGCTAGATAAACGTTTTGCGATTGCACGGGCGCGAATAACGCCGCCAACGTCAGGTGAAACAACCATTACATTATTGTAAGACTGTCTATACATTTCTTCTAACATAATCGGTGTGCTATACAAGTTGTCTACAGGCATGTAAAAAAAACCTTGAATCTGGTCTGCATGTAAATCGACAGTGACTAAACGACTAATACCTACCGCTGCCATCATGTCAGCAATAATTTTTGCAGTAATCGGCACGCGCGCAGAACGTACACGTCTATCTTGCCGCGCATAACCAAAATAAGGAACAACAGCCGTAATTTTAGCAGCAGAGGCGCGTCGTAACGCATCAGCCATTAAAATTATTTCCATTAAATTATCGTTGGTAGGCGCACAAGTGGATTGAATAATAAAAACATCACGGCCACGTACATTTTCCTGAATCTCTACCATGATCTCGCCATCGCTGAAACGGCCTACTAATGCTTTCCCTAAAGGGAGATTAAGATGTCCAACAATTTGTTGAGCGAGTTCGGGGTTTGCGTTACCGCTAAAAACCATTATTTCAGGCACGATTTTATTTCCTTGCGATGGATTGTGAAAAATGGCTGGGGTGCTAGGATTCGAACCTAGGAATGCCGAGATCAAAACCCGGTGCCTTACCGCTTGGCTACACCCCAATCCTGAGTGATATTCCAATGAATACCAGGCCGGTTATTTTGCTTAGCAATCGGGTATGTGTCAATCAGAATTAAAAAAAATCATGCTGCTTGATGTTATTGGATTAGGTCTTTTTTAAGTATCCCACTGACTCACGACGATTTTGACGCTTAATCCCGGGGGCGTTCAGAAAAATTTTGCTAGGTAAATCTAATTGATGGGCTTGTGTATATTGTAAATACTGTATTTGCCAGCCTTGTTGCGACAAAGTGGTTAAATGATGATAAACATCGCCATTTTTTTGTGCAGCCAAGTGCGGGGCGGGTAAACCGCGTATCCAATAAAATAAATTAGATACAGGTAGTCGCCATCCCAATTGCTCATTGAGTAAAGATTCAGCATTTGTTGCATGAAATTTTCT
>LSTE01000043.1 GCA_001644445.1 Gammaproteobacteria bacterium SCGC AG-212-F23 | reverse complement strand
ATCACTGTGTATCACAATCCACTTGAAAAAGAATTATTAAATATTGCGTTAACACGCGGCGAAGGTAAACTTGCAAAAAACGGCGCTCTTTCCGTCACAACAGGGCTCCGTACTGGTCGTTCCCCACAAGATCGTTTTATTGTTAAAGATGAAGTGACCATTAACGCAGTAGATTGGGGTGCAATCAATCAACCTATTTCTACAGAATGTTTCGAAAAATTATGGCAACGTACCAAGGATTACCTCAAAACACAGACACATTTTATTTCTCACTTAGCCGTGGGCTCCGATGAGACATATCAAATTCCAGTCACCGTTATTACAGAGCTAGCGTGGCACCAATTATTTAGCTACCATGCATTTATAATACCCCATCAATTAAAAGACCCTGCTGAAACTTGGACGTTACTCAATGCCGCCCAGTTCAAAACAGATCCGGAAAGAGACGGTGTTAAAAGTGATGCTGCACTAATGATTGATTTTAAAAAAAGAAGAATTCTACTCTGTGGTTTACATTATGCAGGTGAAATGAAAAAAGCAATGTTTGCCGTGATGAATTTTCTATTACCACCTCAATGTATTTTACCTATGCATTGCGCAGCCAATGTAGGTCATGATGGTAATACTGCATTATTCTTTGGTCTTTCTGGCACAGGTAAGACAACATTATCTGCCGACCCTAACCGCTACTTAATTGGCGATGATGAACATGGTTGGGGAGAAAATGGGGTATTTAATTTTGAAGGCGGTTGTTATGCAAAATGCATTAATCTTTCTGCAGAACGTGAGCCGTTAATTTGGCAAGCAATCCGAGACGGCGCTATTATGGAAAATGTAGTATTAGATTCAGCTACGCTAGCACCTTGCTATGATGATGACAGCCTAACACAAAATACACGCGCAGCTTATCCCTTAAAACATATTAAACAACGGATGAAACAAAATCGTGGTGAACAACCCAAAGCCATCATTTTTTTAACATGCGATCTTCATGGTGTTTTACCACCGGTTGCAAAACTTAGCAAAGAACAAGCAGCCTATTATTTTTTAAGTGGTTACACAGCACTTGTAGGCAGCACTGAGGTAGGACAAGGCAGCGGGATAAAACAAACATTTAGCACCTGTTTCGGCGCTCCATTTTTTCCACGTTCACCGGATGTCTATGCTAATTTGTTACTGCATCACCTTGAAAAAACAAACTGTCCTGTTTATCTTGTCAATACTGGCTGGACGGGTGGTGCATATGGTGAAGGCGGAAAACGTTTTGATATTCCTGTAACACGTACCATTGTTAATGCTATCTTGAATCAAGAGTTGGAAAAAGCGGTTTATGAAGTCATGCCTAATTTTAAACTCGTCATACCCACCGCAATAAAAGGTATCGACAAAAAATTACTAAATCCTAAAAATGCATGGCAAAACATAGAAGATTACAATCGACATGAAAGAGAATTAATAGAAGCATTCACTGCCAATTTTAAGAAATTTAAAGTTTCATCCGAAATCATGATGGCGGGCCCTGTATAATGATGTTAATTGCATCATTTAAAAAATAAGTGTCGGAGAAAAAGGGGTGAAAAATTTAGCTATTGTTGAAGCTTACCACGCTGGGTTACTTAAACCAAAAAATTGGTTACCTAATTTGGGAGCTGGTTTAGTTGTTGGGGTAGTTGCTTTGCCCTTGGCAATGGCTTTTGCTATTGCCTCAGGAGTGAAGCCAGAACAGGGGTTATACACTGCCATTGTGTCTGCATTATGTGTGGGTATTTTTGGTGGCAGTCGCGTACAAATTGCGGGACCTACTGGCGCATTTATTGTTATTCTTGCTAGTATTACGGCGCGATACGGTATTGATGGATTACAAATAGCTACTTTATTTGCGGGATTTATTTTGCTTTTTATGGGCATGATAAAATTAGGCAATGTTATTAAATTTATCCCTGACCCAGTCATTGTTGGGTTTACTAGCGGCATAGGAATTATTATTTTTGTAAGTGAATGGAAAGATTTTTTTGGATTGTCCATTCAAGTCCCTTTAAACGCACAATTTCATATAAAGTTTTTAGCATTAATAAATGCCTTGCCCCATCTTGATTTAGCAACAACAGGATTGGCTTTTTTAAGTTTGCTTATAGTAGGATTAAGTCCAAGTTTTTTTAAACGTATACCAGGGCCTTTAATCGCTATGGCAGTAGCTACTGCTTTGCAAGGGATTTTTCAATTTAAAACTGTTGCAACGATTGGTAGTGCTTTTGGCGGTATTTCACAAACCTTACCGCAACTTCACCTACCATCTATACCACCCCATGTTTCACATTTAATTGGTCCCGCGTTTACCATAGCACTCCTAGGCGCTATTGAATCGTTATTATCAGCAACTGCTGCGGATAGTATGACAAATACACGTTATCACTCTAATCAAGAATTGATTGGTCAAGGTTTAGCAAATATTCTTTCACCCTTGTTCGGGGGATTTGCTGCAACTGGAGCAATAGCCCGTACCGCAACAAATATTCGAAATGGTGGAAACAGCCCAATTGCAGCGATTGTTCATTCTGTTTTTCTAATCTTAGTTATTTTGCTATTGTCACCTCTCGCAAAAGATGTTCCACTTTGTGCCTTAGCAGCAATTCTTTTTGTGGTTGCTTATAATATGAGTGATATCCCTCGCTTTGTCCATATGATCAAACATGCACCGCATCATGATCTTATTATTTTATTTACAACTTTTTTCCTAACTGTATTTACAAATTTGGTCATCGCTGTAAACGTGGGCGTCATTCTTGCGATGTTGCTTTTTACCCACCGAATGAGTCAACTCATTGTCATTAAAAAACAAGATGATGAAATATTAAATAGTGAATTGCCTGAGGGAGGCATCATTCTACCCAACAATACCATTGTTTATGCTATTCAAGGACCTTTCTTTTTTGGGATCACTGAAAAAATAGAGAGTGTTTTTGCCGCCACCCATGCAGACCTAAAGAATATTATTTTTCGTTTAAAAGATGTCCCTTTTATAGATATTACGGGGCTGCAAACATTCAGAGAATTAATCGAACAATTCCATGGGCTAGGAGTAACTGTTTACCTTTGTGAGGCAAATTCAAATGTAGCACAAAAAGTAGTTAGCACCGGTATTGCACGCTGGATCAGTGGAGAAAAAATATTTGACACACTTACAGAAATAGTTAAGCGTTTACATTAATCAAATAAAGATTTTTTAAATTTGAAATAATTGGATTGAAATTATGAGCACATTACCAAACTGCCCGAAATGCAACTCTGAATTGACTTATCAAGACGGTATATTTTTTATTTGTCCCGAATGTTCATACGAATGGACAGATGATAGCGATGGAAAAATTGCCGACGATACTGTTACCATCAAAGATGCAAATGGCAATACACTTCACGATGGCGATACAGTCACTGTGATAAAAGATTTAAAAGTAAAAGGTTCATCGCTTGTAATAAAAGTGGGTACCAAAGTTAAAAATATCCGACTGATTGAAGGAGACCATGATATTGATTGTAAAATTGATGGTATTGGTCCGATGAAGTTAAAATCTCAATTTGTGAAAAAAGTTTAAACCTGATTTTAATAAAGTGATTTTAAATTC
Organism: Gammaproteobacteria bacterium SCGC AG-212-F23; assembly: GCA_001644445.1. GTDB lineage: Bacteria > Pseudomonadota > Gammaproteobacteria > DSM-16500 > DSM-16500 > SCGC-AG-212-F23. The sequence goes on along the minus strand of LSTE01000043.1, from coordinate 16,189 downwards.
ATTTTAAAACACCATTGAAAGACCAAAGGTTAATGTGTTTTGAATTGCAGGTTCTCTGTTATTAATTTGCGTATTTTTAAAAGAACCATAATCTTGTTGATGTTCGTATTCAACAAAAATATTTAAACCCGGGCTTAGGCGATAATAAGGTCTAATAATGTATCGCATTTGATTTAAGCCACTACCGATTTCAGCTTGAGTTACTGTTTTCGATGCAAAAATACCGCGTATTCCTGCTCTTATAAAAAAGTTGTTTGTGATCTGTGAGTCTCGTGAAAACTCTGCATCAAATTTAACACTACCACCATAATCATATCCTCTTAAATTCGTATCAATGAAATATGGCATTAACCCTTCTATACCAATACCAGGCTGCCAATAAGGTGATTTAGCAGGACGATAAAAATAATTTGCGCCACCCTTAATCGCCCAAAATTGATCGATGAGATGCCAATAAAAAATATCCATATCAGTATTTTGTATTTTTCCTTTGTCTACTTCGGCATCATTGGTAAACAATTCCAATTTGTCATAGTCTCGTCCGTATAAACCTTTAAAAGTAAGTCTTTGCGCGTTATGAAATGGATCTTCACCGATATCTAAAAAGTTTGCTAAATATAATCCCATATGATGTGCCATTGGATGATGGACAAGTGATGGGTCAATCGGTCTTACTTCATCTATTCTAACAATAGGCCGATTATAATAAAGTGTCTGTTTAACAACATTCTGAGGCTTAGTCTCACCCTTGGTAATTTCTATTAATGTTGCGTACTGAAACACTCGCGACATTCCTGCCATCATATGATAGAGGAGATGGCAGTGAAAAAGCCATTGACCGCTTGCATCCGTATCAAGATCAGCTGTAACAGTTGCACCCGGCGGTATATCAATAGTATGTAATAAAGGATCATAGCTACCGTGCCCATTACGCAAAATAAACCAGTGACCATGAATATGCATAGGATGACGCATCATTGATGGATTAGTAAAAATAAAGCGATAACGTTTATTCGGCTCTAAAATAATAGGATGAGCTTTATATTCAGGCTCTCCATTTATAAACCAAATGAAATGATCCATATAACCAAATAATTCCATTTTGATAACCCCATACACTGGTTTGTTTGGGTCGTTAGTTTTAATAGCTGCCGTTAAATTTTGATATTTTGTTCCTATTGTTTTTTGAAAAGATGCGGGAGGAGAAATACTATCCCCTATAATTGTCGGTTCAGTCGGCATACTCATATCCATTGAGTGATGCATTGGCTGATGATCAGAATGATCATGGCTCATGCCATCATTTATTTTCATACTGGAATCCATCTTAATGTGTGTCATCGCATGAGATGAATAACTTATACTCATGCTTGATGAGCTATTATCATTCATCATCAACGACATCATTTCTCTCATCACAGGTTTAGGCTCAGGAAATGGATTCACTTGTTGGAAATTAACAATTTGTTGAGGTGATGTTATTAAAGCACCATATGCTGCTCCTAACGTGTCTATTGATTCAGCATAAATAATATAAGGATTATTTTTTTGAATTTTAACTAGTACATCATAAGTTTCACCTGGCGCAATTTTAAAATCATCGATTGTATAAGGTTTCACATCATTACCTTCTACATGTACCATTTGCATAGAAGTACCTGGTATTTTGACATGGAAAATAGTACTACCACCCGCCCCAATAAAACGTAAACGTACTATATCCCCAATTTTGACAGGGGCTGTCCAAGGATTTGATGTGGGATGACCATTTAGCAAAAAAGCATCGTAGGCAACATCGCTGATATCATAAATACTCATACGCATTTTCTGCATCATTTTATAATCATTAATTATATTTTGTCGCTCTTCTGCCGGTGCTTTTTGATAGTCATGAATAAATTTTAAAAGTGAGGGTTGTAATGGAAATCGCGGAGAATAGTAATCACCTTCTTTTTTAAGATTAGCCAGAATTTGATCTGGATGAGTGTTGCTCCAATCAGATAAGACAACAACGTAATCTTTTGTATATGTATAGTGTGGATGCTTGGGCGGATCAATTAAAAAAGCACCATATAAACCTTGCTGTTCTTGAAGACCCGCATGTGCGTGGTACCAATACGTTCCTGATTGATGCAACGTAAATTTGTAATGAAATACTCCGCCTGATGGAATACCTTGTTGCGTAACACCCAATACGCCATCCATTTGCCAAGGAACAAGCATGCCATGCCAATGAATTGCTGTTTCTTGATCAAGATGGTTATAAACATTAATAGTAACCTGATCGCCTTTTTTAAAATGCAAAGTCGGTGCCGGAATCTGATTATTTACCGCAATAGCCTGTTTAGGCTTCCCCGCAAAACAAACAGTTTTGTATCCAACTACTAAATTAACTACATGGTCTGTTGCAAATGCATTTGAAATTCCGAAGCAAACCAGGAGTAACAAAATTTTTTTTTTGATTATTTTATTGATAGTTCTTTCCATATAATAAATTTTCCTTTCATCTCATCATCAATACAAGAGCAGCTAAACCCACCATGGTCAAATCTTCAACGAGAGAGAGTGTTTGATGATAAAATACTGCTATTCGATTGAAGAGCTGTATTCAATGGAGAAACATTTTTTGTATTTGTAGCATGAATAGGGCTGCTGCCTGCAACTACTACTGCCGCAGCAACTGATTGTACAGTTGTATTCGAACCAGGGTGTGATATTTTTTGCTTTTTGGCTGGTGGTTCTTCATCATTTGTTAATGAGTTACCGGGTTCTTCTATACCCGCATGTATTATCTCCTCTACAGGGTGGCCGGTTATAGAGTCAAAGGCAAGTACAAAATTACCAATCTGATGAAGTAATGAGTTTTTCTTAAATGGAGAAGAGAAAAAACTACAAAAAGAGTCAATAATACCAGTCGATTTTTCTTCTTCTAACGCAGTTAACTTATCTTGTACAACAGCCGGTAATTTTACCTTTATTATAGGAGAAAGATGTGTATTAGATTTATTTATATAATTTTTATCCATAATATAATTTGTTATTCTGTTTTTTATGTCATTATTTAAAATTTGTTTAGCATCTATTAATTCTTTTACACCAAAAGCATCGAAAGAAATAGCGCGTCCTTCTTTTTCTTTTGCGGCACATAATTGTGCATGTGCTCCACCCAATGAATGGCCTGTATGGAAAATAGTATAGTTTGCAGAAAATCTTTGAAGAGCAAACACGAATAAATCAGCATCATCTTGAGAAGGAAGTTGATTAGGTAATGGAACACTTTTGCCAGAAGCATCTTTAGTGGACCATTTCATTGTCAAAGAGCCCCCTTTTTTTTGATGCATTGCAAAGGCTGAATATGTAAAGTTAGTCAATCCAACACTTCCTCTGTGGGAAATTATAATAGCTTTAGTTTTATCATTTATAAACGCAATAGCATAATAACCATGGCTTATTTCACTAATGCCAATATCGTGACTTGATATAACAGACCATCCATCATTTGCTAATTTTTCAAAATATTCTCTTTCTTGCTTTTCATTATCTTCAAATTGAACCTTTATAATAAGTTTTTTAATGATTGTTGGCTGAATTGACGAATTTAGTGATTCTTTGCTATTTTTTTTCACAGAAAAAGAAATGTTGTCATCATATTCAGGGTTGGGAGTAGTATCCATATACTTATAAGCAAGAGCACTCAACATAAGAAAATCATAGGGTTTATATTGTAAATTTGGGGTTTGCGATGAAGAGGAACTAGAAGAAGATGAAGTGGCAGCTGTACTGGAAGAAGATGAACCACTTGCAGTTAGATGTTCCTTGTGATCGACCAAAGGCTGTTTGCTATGAGCAGAATTATTACTAAGATGACTTTGCATACACATTCCTAATGAAAAAATTAGCTTGGTGTTTAGACGCACCAATTTTATACTAAATACGATTTTTTTACACATTATTTTTATAGCAAGAAACATATTTCGCGAAGTACCGGCATAAAATTCTTCAAATCGTTTATATTGATAATATTTAGCATCTTTGAAATAATACTACACCTATATACACAATAATATTGTTCTAATTGGAAATAACATGCCAAACTCTGTTCCCGCTCAACCTGATCTGCCGAATGTTCTGCTTGCAATAATTTTTGAATATCTTAATAGAGATGAGCGGCTTATATTTGCAGCACTATCTGATGCCAACTGATGGAATGGATATTTTCCAGGCCATGCTCAATGGTTTCGAGATGATAGACGTCGTACAACTAGGAGATATTATAAATTTAGCGAAGCAATCGAAGAGTTTGTAAAAGGGAAAATTCAACAAAAATGGAGCCCTGAACAGATCAGCGGTTATGCTAAAAAGCACGAACTATTTTCGATTAGCCACGAACGAATTTACAAATTTCTTCTCAAAGATAAAGAGAATGGCGGAAAATTATACCTTCATTTAAGACATCAAAATCGTAAATATAAAAAACGATACGGACACCCACGAAACAGAGGTCCGATTAAAGATCGGGTATTTATTGATGATAGACCAAAGATTGTTGATGCCAAGGAGCGTGTTGGCGATTGGGAGATTGATACTATCATCGGCAAAAACAGGCGGAATGCCATTGTTACAATAGTTGAACGTGTTACTAAGAAATGTGTTTTCAGAAAAGTTGAAAGCAAAAAAGCATGCGTCGTTGGAAAAGCAATTATTGATAGCTTAAAGCCAATTTCTAAACTGGTTTTAACGATAACCGGCGATAATGGTGTTGGAATTTGCGGAACATAAAAAAATTAAACAAGAACTAAACGCAGATTTTTATTTTGCGCATCCATATTCATCATGGGAACGTGGCTTAAACGAAAATACAAATAAATTATTACGGCAATATTTTCCTAAAGGCAGTGATTTTAGTGACATTGAAGATTCGCAATTAAACTCAATTATGGAAGAGCTAAATAATCGTCCTAGGAAGGATTTAGACTATTTAACACCACATGAAGTGTTTCAGCTTGCATTTGGAGACGGTAGATGTAACATAAGGGACTCACCAGTTGCATTTCAGATTTGAATGTACCTTTCGCGAAACTATTTTTATTTCCAGTAATCTGAATTACTGGAAATGAAATAAGCAATATAGATTTTTTTGATATTTAATTAAACTATTACGGTAACCCACTCATCTTTAAGTACTTTCTCGACAAATATTAGTCAGTCAAAACAGATGTAATCTATTGATTATTATAGCATTAGTCATTTTAGTGCAAATTCGGCTTTTTCCTTATAAAATGGAGGCGTATATATATAAGTAGATCGAGGAGATTTTTCAATGTGGTCATCATGGTTTTCAAGTAAATCCGGTGCTCAGAAAAAAATAACAGCATCCGGTGGTGCTAGGCCTGCTGGTTCAAACACAGCAGCAAGTAATCAACAGCTCCAAACAGCCGCAGAAGCCAACGCAGAAACACAACTCATGGCAGCATTGGCCTTCGTTGTAACCGGTATTCGTGATACCGACCTCATTATCTCTGCTTATCTTGGTACGGATTTCAGCATCAACGATAGCTATTCTACTGCTAAACTACTGTTGGCAAATCCAAATCCCACTCTTTTTACCAGTCAATTGCCCACGCTCATCATACAAAAATTCGTACGACACGGTGTTTTTGCAACCGCAGAAGACATTCAAGAAATCAAAAAAATGTTAGATGCACCGCTCTCACAAAAAACACCCGATCTAAACCATTTACGTTGGTTATTATGCACACCCGCAACCGTTACCGATCATTGCAGTGTCGTTCGTAAAGATCGCACACTCTGTCAAAATTTATTTGCTGACCGTGAATACAACGTTACCAGTCAAAAGGGTAACCAAGTTGTAGATGGACTCATTGAAATAGTGAAACCCTTTTTTGACAAACTGCCCGAGGGTCAAGCACTCTTACAACAACAATATGACGCACAATTTCCAGCAGGCACCGAAGCAAAAGAAGTACAAAGAGCCAAAAACGATTCAGACCAACTAAAACTTATCTTGAAAAAATTACGTGAAACCAGTGATAACGACTGCCAACAAACCATGGCGCTCGATAGCTTTCATGGCTATGATCTTTGCCCTGCTGCTTGGGCTGCCAATGATAACGAAGTACTTGCCTCTGCTATTTATTTGAAAGAAGAAAAAGACAAAATCGAATGTCGTTTCAGAGGATTGGATGGCTCAGTGAAAACCAAATCGATTCCTCATCCTTGCTCAGGCAAAGATGTGATCTCAGTCGAAAACATTCTCAACAACAAACACAAGTATTTACCAACCCTCTTAGAACAGCTTACAGAACCAGGACAATTTTATACAACTGAACAAATTAAAAAACTGAAAGCGTTATCACATAACACGGTCACAGCAAAATCAGTAGATGCATTTGATACTGCATGGGATGAACTACAAAAATATATCAAAAGTATTGTGGGTGAAACTGTCAACTTAGATCTACTAAAAACGCTTTATCAATTCAGACACTATGCAGAACCCAAAGGCGATTTCACAACCGGTTATTATTCTAATCCTCAATTCGCATTAGAAGCTTATCAATCATACGATAATAACTTTGAACCGTTTGGTAATCATTGGTCTGCGCCTAAAAATGTGTTCTCCGTACAAAAAATTATGGGAATTCCGCAGCGTGGCTTGCCAGCAGGTGAATTGCAATTGCATGCTCAGGGGCCTTATAGCGTATTAGTTAATGGTGATAAATTAAAACGGACTTTTTCATTTACTCTTGCTGGGGGTTCTATCTTACCTGTTGATTCGGATCCTTCTTTTCGCTTGGGTTATAATTACATGGCGGCTGGCGGGGTCGTGTTGGTGGCGGGGCCGGCGCCTTTGGATGAGGCTGCTCGTTTCGTTTTTGGAATTCTTATATCAAGCAAAAACATCAGCGCAACAAAGATTACGCGGCAGCCTGGCCAACAATCGAGTCAGGGTTGCGCACTAATGTAAAGTGACGCAATAACTCGGAAGCGTAACTTCCGAGTTTAAGATCCCGACAGGATTGCAAATAAAGCTGAAGTATTTCTTCACGGAATGAACACTTGGCAATCACGAGAAATGACTTATCAAGAAGCAGGTAATTTAATTATTGATGCGCATGATCCAAAATCTTCTTTTTCAACATACTTCAGACAATTGAAAGAAAATGCATTAAAACCAGAAAATGATCGAATTGACTATGCTCTTCAACATATTATAAAAATAATAAATTCCAACTCATAATTTTCTCGATTAAAAACAGTTTTGTTTACGAGATTAAACTAAATTCTGCTAAGGAAATTTACTGGAAATTACTTTATCATGAAATTATTTTTGAAAAAATGTTATCAAGGAAATAGTCAACCTTGTCTCTCGAATTAATTTGAATCAGAGATAACATTTCAAGTATTTGTTTATCACCAAGCGGAATAATAAACCCTCTACCATCTGAAGCAGTATCTTTACATCGTATGAGCAATTCTTCATAGTCATCCGTATCCCGATATAGTAAAATACCAAACTTTCCTCTATTAATGCTAAATCTTCCAGATAACTGGTCAAGTTCAGGATTCTTTATTTCATTATTATAATTCTTACATTCTACCATTATTAAATTTGATGAAATATGATGTGCAGTATGTATTCTATAAAAAAAGCCATTTTTTGCAGCATTTGTATAAATCATATCAATTCTTTTTCGACCTTCGTGGATTTCGTGTTCTTTTTGAGGATATATTAGATTAGGCCAAAAAATAAATTCTATAACACCAATCATATAAGAATGAAAGATTGTAGCTGATGTGGGTCCTGGCTGTATTTTTTTTAATGAATCAGAAAATAACTTTGCTAGGCTAGCTTCATCAAGCTGATCGTTTAAGTCATTATTTTCTACTAAATTGGATTCATTTAGATTGGATTTTTTAGATTCCTTATATTGTATAAGGACACTAGGGTTATTTTTGCTAAATTCAGCAAGCCATTCTTTATCAAATGGATGTTGATTTTTAAGATCTTTTTTATAAACTTTTCTAGCACCGTTTTTTAAAATTCTTACTAAGCCAGAATTAGAATTTAAATTTTCTTGTTGAAGGAAATTAAGTACAAAATGATTATAATATTCCCTTCCTTCAAGGCTGAGTTTGAATCGAACTATTGATTTTGGTACCAAGATTATTTTTTTATTATTAATAACAGGTAATTCAACATAATCTTGATGCCATTTTTTATTATCTACATCCCATAATTTTCCAGAAGCAACTTTTCCAGAAAGTTTAATATTATGTAATTCGCATTGATTTTTTGTATATTCAATTAATAATTTTCGAATAATGTTAGTAGTAATATCAGAGATTTTATCATGGCCTATACCTTCGATGAATAGATCACAATCAGAAAGTTCAGAAAGTAATCCTGTTTTAGCCGCCTTGCTCTCTGATAATTTATTATAAATATCTATGGCTTGTTTGCCACTAACGCCTTTACCTTGCGGCTGTTTTAACGAAAGACCTAAACATGTTTCGTTTGGCTCATTTAAATTATTTAATAATTCCTGAGCTTCTTTATCACTGCCATCACGTATGTAATCCAGAGCAGCTTGAAAAAAAGAAACAATATAAAGATTACACTGATATGACCAATCATCATTATTAATTGATATGGCAAAAGGATCTATATAAAGAGGGCAATCTCTTTCTGTGTCTATATCGACGAAATCAAGTTCATATTGACATTTGTTTAAATTGAAATGTTTTGAAAAAATTGTCATCTTATAAGTCTTTAATATCTATATCATATCCTTGACTATTCATTTCCTTCGCTAGAATAACACCTACTTCTTTAGCAAGATCATCTTTGAATGGTATATAGATTAAACCTTGAATATCAGAAGGTCTTTCCATTTTCTCTTGCTCCTTTAACAATATAGCAACTTTTTTTCTTCCTAAATGTATAAGTAGCATTCCAAGTTCAAGGACAACATTTTGTCTTGCGCGGAAAGCTTTTTCATCTTGTCGGCCAGTTTTGAATCCTTCATCATCGGGTGTCGCAAGAATAACTGCAAAATTTACCTGGGAAGTGTATTTTTCAAGTTTTTCAATAATTGTTTGTCCTTCCGAAGGAAGTTGATCAAGCATTATTGGTTCAAGGCGCCAGCGACGAAGCATTGCTTCCAGTTGGTGCCTTGCACTTGTATCATGACCATAAACGACAAATATTTTTTTAGAGCTTTCATCTTTTTTTAATAATGGCGATTCAACTTGAGTGTTAGACAATATTTGCTCTATTTCATTTGTATTTGTACCTTGAAGGCTATGGTTTCTTGTATAGTATGCATTAATAATACAACCATTTTCTAATGCAAGCTTCACACCCGTGTTGTTCTTTATTTTCGATTCATGACTAATATTATATCCAGTATCTGTTAATTTTTTTTTGATTTCATCTAATTTCATCTTATTGTTTTCCTTTTAATATAAAGACTCAGGCAGATTTTCTTTGGATACAATTTGTTATGTGGAATTTTGTGCTTCTTTCCATCGATCCAGATGCTGATTGATAGTGCCAGCACTTCCTATATACAAAAAACTGCACGCATTGTCTATAGTAACGCTTTTACCCTTTCCTTTTAAAGTATTTGCTGCAAATACGATATCTTGTCTATGATTCCATGACACGACATAGTCAATTCTAATACGTATTACGTAGTATGCATAATACGGATTTATATTTTTAGATCATAAATTTTTTTAATAGCTGAAATACTAGAAATATTTAAACAAGTCCAGGATTGATATCTGCCGGGGCAAATCTCTAACTATGTTAGAGTCACGTAATTATACAATTTCCCTTGTAACGTAATAACCGATAATGTCTATTATCAGACATAGAAGAAGTCCTAGGGTAAGTGCGAAAATTTAATGATTTTAATCTCGAAGGTACTCAACTATCAATTTTTTTGTATAGCGTGAAGGATTTACTAGTGATTTAAAAATACCCGCCTACATTAACGAGCAATGCATTACAGTTACAGGATGATCGAATAAAATGTCTTCGCCAATGGTCTTCCACCCTAACCTTGTATACCAAGCTAGAATCGTTTTATCAAATGCCAAAAGATACATGATTTCATATCCAAATGCCCTTGCTTGATCTTTAATAGCTTCAATTAGAGCTTCACCAATTTTACGTTTACGATACGCTGGATGAACAACTAAACTTCCTAGCCAAGGGATAAGTTCTGGCTGAATCATCAGTTTCACGCAAAGCAACCATCCCAACAGGCTTGTTATCAAGAAAACCCACTAACATCATAGGCATTCTATTAACATTGAGGTGTTTAACAAGATTTTCTTTGGCATGCTCAACACTGGCGTTTGGTACCCAGTGTTTACTAATTTCTTCATACCACAAACTAGCTAATTCAGGTATATTTTCCTGGCATTCAGTAAGCCACTTAAATTGCAATCTAGCATCCATCGTCCTACGCCTATGTTGCTATATCGATAGCTATCTGAAAATACAATTTAACACCCTCCAGGCATTACGAACAATGCCTGGAATTTCTTAGAGTTAAATACTCATTTGCGCTGGTGGTGGCGGAGGTGGCGGTGAGGGTGACGATTCCCTAGGCGGTGGAGGTGTGGGCGTGCGTGGAGGCGCAGAAGGTGTTGGTAATCTTGACGAATAAAAATTAACCGGGGCACTAAATGCACTTTTATTTGGATCTACTTTTAGTGCCGCTGATTTTGGTGAAGCACCTTTTTTCTCAAATTTATTTGCTTCTTCTGATGATGGCGTCTTTGGTGGAATAGATGATTTCACATCAGCAGCTTCTGTCTCTAATTTTTTTGTTATCAATACGGGTGAACGTGTTGCAGAGGCATTCGCAGTCTTAACGAGTGCCGCGTTGGCAACAGCGCTTGCTGTAGCACATACGGTTGCAAATTCTTTAAAATTATTTTGTGCGGGCGGTTGTGGTAATGAAGCAGTTAATGTACTACCCACATGAGAAACATCACTTGCCTTATTATCACCCACAACAGGTTTGGCTTTTCTTTCTTCTGCACCTACAGGACTTCCCGCTTTAATCTCATTTTTTACAACAACCGAAGCCTGCATTTGTTGCTTTTTACTTTTCATTTGTGCCATTTTTTCTCGAATAGCATCTACATTTATTTTCGGCATTTCCATTGCACTGGCAAATTGATTCATGAGACCATCGAGCATAGACTTGTATTCTAACATAGGTTTGCGATGTTCTATGATCTTTGCAAAATACAGATGAAAAACCTCAATTCTTTTCTCAGCAACATCATGTTTAAGTTTTGAGGCATCTACGGATGCAGATGTATCAATACGTTTTAATTCGAGAGATAGCTCTGCCATTCTAGTCATTTTATTTTCTATTGTTGGAATGGATGCAATCTTACTATCAAGGTCTGATTTTAATTTTTTTAATGCTTCGTATTTTGCAAACATTTCATCTGCTTTGCTCTCAAATGCCAAACATTGTGCCTTAGAAGGCGTTTTGGGTAATGTTTTAGCCCACGCTTCTATTGCGTCATGCGTTTGAGTGTAACTCTTACGAAAACTTAGTTGTAGCGCCATAACATCTTGGGTTGTTTTAAGAATTTTTTCAGTTTCATCAAATGCTTCTATTTTTTTGTCAACAGCTTCGACTTTATCAAAAAGTGCATCATTCATTTTCTCAAGAGCATCTATCTTTTTTTGTTCTAAAGCTTTTTTCATAGCACGCGCTTTTTTTTCTTCGTCTGAACGTACAATTCCATCTCTATCATCAAAATCATATTCAATGTTCAATTTAAGTTGTTGAAATAAAATCGCGACGCCTGACGTAGGGGTTTTCATTTTATTCGCTGAATTCATATTTTTTACCCTTCCATATTTAGTAAAATTTGACTGTCTATATTCTACTCTTTTTCACGAATAAATCTACTTTTTAATTTTTGATTACATTCATAGTGTTGTGAACATGGCATTAAAAAAATATATTGAAATCAAATAGATAAAACATACCATGGTCAATTCATACGCAGTATATGTTACAATAAGCTTGTGTCTAAATTCTTTTTTACGGCTGGCATCATTGTTTCATTCTGCCTAGGCAGAGGGGGCTGGGATGGCGCATTCTGGCGACGATTCTGAAAAAAAGAAAAAAGATAGGGAAATCAAAGAGCTTATTGAATTTTGTATTCAATTTCTCAAAGTGAAACTCAATGAACTATTTGAGCGTGATAGATTTAAACTGATAAAAGAACCCTGGGAAGAAACAAAAACAGCGATACTGAAGCAACTAGAAGAATTAAGAATTGCTTGGACAAAATGGGTAGAACTGCAAGAAAAGGAAGGTAATCTTTTTATAGAGCTTCTAATAAAATCAATAAAAGAGTTTCAAGAAGTATTGGAAAGTATATTAGCAAATATAAAAAATTTAATAGAAAAACTCCATTTAGATATAGCAAGCTATCATGAAATGATTAGAGACACATTTAATTCAATAAGAGAAATAATTAATACCTTACCCTCGAGAAGTAACATTACAAAAAATGGCGTAACAATCAACATCAAACAATATGTTAATGAAAAAATGTATGAGGCAGAAAAATTTGCTACTACTGGATACAAAACAACTGATCAAATTAATCAGCGTTTGATTAAAATATCTGATGAGATTGCCAACGAAATCCAAACAGATATGCCAAAAAACATTGTTAGAGAAGAAGCATATTACTTCTTAAATACAGCATTAAGAAATGAAAAAATAGAAAATAAATTCCATCAAATCGGAAATATGTCTAAAGGTATTGATAAGAAGATAGAAGTGATCAAAGTCAAATTCAACTCAATCGAAAATACCAATAATAGCGCCATTAAAAAAGTTGGCTCAGATATCGCAGCATTTTATCATTCTCACATAGTAGCAAATGCAGATAGCAACTCAAAACAAGCATCAGCACTTACTAAGCTAAATACCAATCAATCTGCACCAATTAAAACTATAGCCACCCATGATGAAATTTTTGCTAGAAATCAACAAACAGAAAATCTATCAGAAAACGAATCAAAATCTCCCGATGTGACATTTCAAGAAAAAGTAGCTTTAGGAAATTTTGACGACGAGCCATCTCCCGACGAAGCAGTTGACAATAAATCAACAGAAAATAGAAGCTCAACAACAATATTATTTGATCGATTCCCACCAGCACAAAGACCAAAACATACTCCGGCTCAGAATCCACCAGGAGATAATCCTAGTTCTCAGTCAGAAGAGGATATGGCCAAACAAAAAAATGATGGCATAACAAATGCTGGGTTAAATGTTAATAAGCCGCCCGCACAAAATGACGAGTCAAATAAACCAAAAGATGACCCTGATAAATCAGGCAATGATCCAGAGCCAGGATCAGCGCCACCAAGACCATGATATATGGGAGGTTTATTCATGTGAGGATAGTTTAACAAAAATGAATGGCTATAACAGACAATTAATTCATTTTTATAAAAATTTATTAAGCGCATCCAACATGAACAAGAGAGTGAGTAGCCATGAGAATTATATACGCCGCATCTAAAGTTGAAAATACGGTAAAGAGAAAAGAACCTCGAAAAAAATATCGTGGTAAATTGATCGGCATTCAAAAAACTTCCAACCTGTATGCAATTAATGTGAAAAACGCTATTAATAGTGTAGCTCCTGTAAACCAACAAATTAAAAATTTTTATCTGCGTTTTTATTCTACCCTTGGAAATACAAATCGTGTTAAAAAATCCATTAAAGAAGGCGCTGATATCCATCATGATAATGATCAGGCATTAGCAAGTGCGGTTAAATTTGGGCACACTGAACTAGTAAGATTTCTTGTTAAATCAAATGCAAATATTTCAGCATTAGATGATTATTCAATTTCAAAAATTTTATTAGAAAAAACGCCTGATTACTTATTGTTAAAATTTTTGCTTGATCATCAACCTTATCATCACATTTATGAAGAGCTTCTCATTCGTACAATAATGCTATTTGCTGAGTTTGGAAATAGGGTAATAATAAAATGTATGGTAGAAAGACATATTAAATTTCAATTAGTTGCGTCTATATCATCACTTCTATTATTAAAGAAAAATTTTCTTGCAGCTCATTCTCTTATGAATGAAATCCTATCGTCTTTATACGCTAATTTGCGTATATTACGTACTCTATTACAAGTAGATGAAATTAATTTAATTAAAGAATTACGCTATAAAGGCGCTAACCTACATGCTAATAATGAAGAATTACTGAAATACGCTTGCTCAACGTCAAATTACACGTTTGTTACTTACCTACTTGCAATTGGAGCAGATGTTCATGCTGATTATGATCAAGCATTAAGAAGTGCTGCGAATTGCAAAGATAGGAAAATGGTAGAGTTACTTATAAATTTAGGCGCTGATGTTAATATGGGTCTCTTTTCCCCATTTATTGAAGCTGTCATAAACGGTGTATACCCCCTTGCTTATTATTATTTAGAAAAAGGATTTGATATTAATTTTTCCAGCAGCTTTCCTCTGCGTTTAGCATGCTGTATGAATGCAGTTTCAGTAGATGCAGTTCGATTCATGGCCAATAATGGTGCTATAGCATATTCATGTGACCCTATTAATTATAAAATAAATTATGAAAATGCAAATCTCACCTATTTGTACGATCATAGTGCGGTTGACATTGCATATCTTTTGAAAAAGGATGATATCTTTATTTCACTGCTTTCGATAGTAAGAAATAAAAGAATAAAACACATTATCAATCTAACATTTTTAGCTTATTTTTCGAAAAATCTACAATTCAGCATGAACATAATTAGGAAATTTTGTGCTTTACTGCTTGATTTTGGTTATCTTACTCACATGGCAGCTATGGATAAACGATATGATCTGGTCTCGTCATTACTAGACTATACATTAAATATTCATATAAAAAATGAGTCCATTCTATTATCCGCTTGTCGATATGGCAATTTATCTCTTGTAAAAGCATTAGTTAAAAAAGGTGCATTTATTTCCGCTAGAATAAATCAGCCAATATATAGCTGTTTATATTATAAAAAATATGATATTGCATCTTATCTTATGGACACTGGAGTAGATATATATGATTTTAACTGTGTGGTTATCGCTGGTGTATGTCTTATGGGACGTATGGATACAATCAAATTTTTAGAAAATAGAGGGATAAATTTACACAATAGCAATGAAATGGGATTACAGGGCGCGGTTGTGGGCGGACAATTAGTCACGATAAAATATTTATTATCAAAAGACGCTAACATACATGCTGATAATGATATTGCCCTACGTAGAGCCTGCATAAATAATCAATGGCACATAATCTACTTTTTAGTTTCACAGGGCGCAGATATCCATGCAGACAACAACTGGATACTCCGATGGGCTTGTAATTCTGGAAATTATTATTTAGCTAAATTCCTTATCGAAAAAGATGTTCGCTTATCCCATCCCGAAATGATTACAACATCTCTTTGTGAAAACAATGAAGAATATCGCACTTACAAATATAATCAAGAAATTGCTATTTTTTATTACTTAAATAGTAAAGGTGTTAGTATTATTGATAATATTGATCGTTATATTAAACTTGCATTAAAACATGGTAAAAATGAACTCGCTGAATATTTATTGATGTTTTATTCAAGTTTATCATATAAGCGGGGTAAGATCTCTGCCATCAATTTGCCCACAATAATGCCAACAAAATTGGCCATGGAAGACTTAAATGATTTTTTACGAGAAAAGTATCTTTTGTTGTACTCGCGCTCGAGAGATCCATTCTTGTTTCTTTTTAATAAGAGAAATCGATCATCATTAACCATGATAGTCCGCAAAGAACTTGAGTTTAACTTAATAGCATGCTTTTCTATTATATTTATGCTTTCAGATGGTATATCCTTTGCTTCACGCCTACTTATTTATCAAGCTACAAGATTTTATTCGATTATACACGGCTTACTCATTCATGCGTGCAAAAACAATAATCTTTCTATCGTGAAGGCACTGGTTGAAGCAGGTATAAACTTACACTTTAATAATGAAGAGCCTCTACTCACTGCTTGTAATAAAAAGCATTTCAATATAGTTAAACATTTATGTAATCAAGGC
>LSTE01000042.1 GCA_001644445.1 Gammaproteobacteria bacterium SCGC AG-212-F23 | reverse complement strand
AAGAAACCCTATTCACTTGTTCAACTCCCTTGGTACTTTGATCATAGATCCATCTCTGCGTTTGTAGCTGAATTAAGTGGGAAAGTAGCATGCAAATATGTAGATAGGTCTCTTTGCCAAGTGCGCTTGCAGACGGCGGTGAATGATTCAAAGAGTGATTCACTAGCAATAATGGTAAATACAGATTTAAAGATGACTGTCACAACACCTTCTCAATGTGTGTCGCTTCCTGATTTGTCTAAATCTGCGGACAAAGAAAAGATTGAAGAGCATATAGACCGTATTTTAACACGAATTGAATGGATAAGGACGCAAATTAACTTTCTTCTAAGGAAGCGTCTCTCTTCGCAGGCAAGTATCCCATCATTAACAAATATAAATGCAGTATTGGATAATTATATATCTAATGTTATTTCTTTTTCTAAGGCGATTTCAGAAGGTACTGTTCTTCCGTTTGAAAGCAAAGAGATAAAAGATGTTTCCAAAGATATTGATCAATTATCTGCTGAAAAAAATACCTTGGAAAAAAGTATGGCACAACCCAGAATTTATTTTGATAGTGTACGTCAATTAGTTCTCAAGTTATCCCAATTGCTAGAGATATGGCAATCAGTCGATAACTTTATTACTAAACATAATCAGTCAGTGGATACTGACAACGTGTCTAAATTAGGTACAACAGCGCTAAATTCAGCGCCTGTCACTGCTGATGATAAACAAAGTTTGCCAACAATGGGTTATTCTTTAAAGAGAAAGGATATGCTAGTAAATCTTGGCAGTATATTGTCAAAAACTTATCAGGCAGTATGGGATAGTATTCTATTTCTTGAATCATCTCCCTCTCTTACAGAAATTTCGTCATCTGAATTTAATCAGATGAAGAAGATATTTGCGCAGTATCAGTGCGATATTATGAAGTTGCAAGGCCCAATTTTACTGGGTAATAAGTTCGAAAAAATAACACAAGAAAATTATTCTAGTCTTTTAACAAAGTTAACAGACGAAAAAAAACGATTAGAGAATATTGTTCCCTCTGTGCAAGAGAAGCTACGTTATCAGAGTGGCATACAAGATGCATTGTGTAATTTGTTCAATACACATAATGATCTTGTTGGAGATTATAACTTGTTAGTATGTCTCTATCGTGAAATAAGCATTAAAAAAAATGTGGCTACGGTTACTACAGCACCTACAGCAACAACTACATCTGTTGCAACTTCTCCATTTGCGCAATTCGCGGTAACTGGTGGTGCAACCAGCGCTGACCCTTCAGCAAGCAAGAATGATCAGCCTAACAATAATGCACCTTCAAGCGTGACTGTTGTGCCTTAGTGAGGGATGGTGGGGTCAAGTCTACGAGTTAACATCGATATTCTTAAGGATTATTATATATAATATTGTCACATTAGTTTGAGGAGATTACTGATTATGAATGTTCGTCCCTATGTCCATGATGCAATGACTGATACAGCTCGAACTTTATTCACTCGCCTTCTGCTCGATATAAAAAAACATCCTGATGCTACAGGGTCACGTATAAAAATTCTGTTTAGTTGGAAATTATCGCGTGATTTTTTACATTCTTTTCTTACCTTCGCAGCAGATAGGTTAAAAAATACAATAGAGCTTAATAATATCAAGGTTGGACAAAATAATTCGTTAGAACTTTTTTCAGAAAATATCTCTTCGAAATCTAGCTGCATGATGTATTATGTTGATGGTGATCTAGGTATTTTTAAGTCTGTAATCGATAAAAAATCATTGTCCTATTCAGTAGTGCCAACAACGTTTGATGTTTCAGCATTTAATGATAGTAAATGGCTTAAGGATAGATTTGATACAATTTATAAAGATATCGATTTTTTATTCATGAAAATTCGGGCTCTTGAAGAACATGCTGTCATTGATAAAAAATATGAGTATGATGAAAAAAACAATTTAGTTCGTATAGAAACTCTGTCTCCTCCAAATGATTCGCTGGTGACTTGTTTGCGTGATTTGAGAGCCATCATTAATAATTACAAATTACGTCTTGTGGCTTTTGAGAAAAAAGTTTTTCCAGCTCGACGTATTCATTCTACAGATCCTATTTATACACAAGCCTATCTAGGACCTCATGGTTTAGATGAACACCAGTTTCTCAAGTCTCTAGAAAGCACAGTGTCTTCATGTACAGAATTACTTATGCAGAATACAGATGCTTTCGCGCGGCTAACAAGCTCGGAAAGTTCTAATGAAATATACTATGAATCATATTTGACAGCAGGGATTATGGTTGGGAGGATGAGTGGCTTATGTTGTGATTACGTTAATTTACTTGATAACTGTCATATGTTATTTACAATTTGCTCGCAATTACCAGAGCCAAAATTGGTTGCAAATGCTACAGCAGATACGGCAAAGGTACAAGTCATCTCGCTGACTCCTGCTAAACCACAAATACCCACAACAGTAACGTCAGATTGCAAATTGCCGTTAAACGCTAGCGGTGCGATTACTACATCAGTCTCATCAGCAACTGCTAATACTGCGGTGAGTGTGCCAGCACCATCAACAAGTCCCAACTCTGGATCTTTGACTGGAGTCATGGCTACTTTTGGTAGGCTTCCTGCTGTTACTCCTATAGCAGAGGAGAGTACCACAGCCACAGTTACGACGAAAAATACCCCTGGAATTGCTACAACAGCTACAAATGGTTGATAGGTAAATCAGAGCCACTGTGTTTTAAGAAAACAGGTTATTGGTCAAGACGCTTTGTTTTTTTGACTTCTAACAAATAAATTCTACGATTGTCGCTGTGTAAGACTTTGAATCGGAAATTATCTATTTTGATAGATTCGCCGCGTTTGGGAAGATGGCCGAAGGTTTTGGCAATTAATCCGCCTAGGGTATCGAATTCTTCATCGCTGAAATGCGCAGAAAAATAAGCATTAAAATCTTCAATCGTGGTTGATGCTTTGACAGTGAAAGTGTTGTCTTGGTGTTGTTTGATTTCGTTTTCTTCGTCAATATCGTATTCATCTTCAATTTCACCGACAATTTGTTCTAACACATCTTCGATCGTCACTAAACCGGATACATGACCATATTCATCGATGACGATAGCCATATGATTGCGGTTGCTGCGAAATTCGCGTAGTAAAATATCTAAACGTTTGCTTTCAGGAACAAATACCGCAGGACGCAATATTGATTTTATATCGAATTTTGATGCGTTATCTTTATTAAAGAAAAATTTTAATAAATCTTTAGCAAGTAAAATACCAACGATATCATTGCCTTTAGCATCCATCACCGGAAAGCGTGAATGACCTGATTCGATTACGATAGGCAATATTTTTTCTAGGGAATCTTTATAATTAATAACAATCATTTGTGATTTAGGTATCATGACTTCACGCACTTGCATTTCCGAAACTTGCAATACGCTTTCAATCATGCTGAGCATTTCCGCGCTTAAGATATCACGGTCTTCAGCATCGCGTAAGACTTCCATCAATTGCTCGCGATCTTTAGGTTCACGAATTAATAAAGTGCTAAGACGTTCAAACCATGAGCGTTTTGTATCGAAGGTGTCATGATCTTTCATGAGTGTTTTCCTTGTAAGGGTTTTTGAAACCCAAGGTTTTTAAAATAGCTACTTCTTCTGCTTCCATTTTTTCAGCATCGATATCGTTTTCATGATCATAGCCTAATAAATGCAATACACCGTGAATAACCATATGGGCCCAATGTGCTGCAGGTTCTTTATGCGCAGCTTTAGCTTCTTGATTGACGATTTCGGAGCAAATCACAATATCACCTAATAATGGTGGGACATCAAAAGGAAATGATAATACATTCGTTGGTTTATTCTTTTTGCGATAAGTGGTGTTTAACTCTGTTATTTCTTTGATATCTACAATGCGAATGGTTAATTCTGCAGAAGCTACACGCTTAATTAATGCTGATTTTGCCCATTGCTTTAATAACCTAGATTCAGGCGAGAATACATGACGATCGATTCGCTGTACAGTGATGCGATACATATATTATTTGCCTGATTTATTTTTATCGTGTTTTTCGTAAGCTTCTACAATGCTTTGTACTAGAGGATGGCGCACCACGTCACCGGCTTGGAATTCTGTAAAGCTAATACCAGCGGTGTCTTTCAATACTTCGAATGCGTGGACTAAGCCAGAATCTTTGCGATTGCTTAAATCAATTTGTGTAATATCACCGGTAATAATCACTTTAGAATTAAAACCAATGCGCGTTAAAAACATTTTCATTTGTTCTGTTGTGGTGTTTTGTCCCTCATCTAAGATGATGAAAGAGTCATTTAAGGTTCTGCCACGCATATAAGCAAGCGGTGCTAATTCAATGATATTTGTTTCAATGTAATGATTGACAGTATCGAAACCTAACATTTCATAAAGCGCATCATACAAGGGACGTAAATAAGGATTCACTTTTTGGGCAAGATCGCCGGGTAAAAATCCAAGTTTTTCACCGGCTTCAACAATAGGTCTTACTAAAATAATACGACTGACACGTTCTGTTTCAAGTGCATTGACTGCACTGGCAACCGCTAAATAGGTTTTGCCTGTGCCTGCAGGTCCTATGCCAAAATTAATATCGTGTTTTTGAATACTTTGTAAATATCGTATTTGATTTTCACCGCGGGCGATAATAGTCTCAAGTTTCGTTCGGATTTCCATGCGAGATTCCTGTTGATCAGGCGTGAGGGATCGCAAATAAATATGCACTTCAGCATTTGTTAGCATTTTGTGTGAGAGTGCTTCTTTGTACAATGTAATCAATGCGTTGCGAGCTTGCTTGACAGAATCCAGAGTGCCGCTGAGAGAGAAGTGAAAACCGCGCTGTTTAATATCGACATTCAAGCGCTTTTCGATCAGCTGTAAATGCTCATCGTGTTTACCGCATAGACTCATTAAGCGTTTATTATCTTCTGGTGCTAGAGTCAATGTTTCGGAATATAGAGTCGTTTCCAAGGGTTATCTCAATCTCCATTCAATGATCCTACCTTCAGTATAGCGCAAATAGGGGGTTATACCAATTCCCCACTGAGAGAGAACCCCAAAACATCCATAATTTTAATGTCCACTAATTGACCTATTAAACTATTATCACCCTTAAAATGGACAACTCTATTGTTTTCAGTGCGGCTAGAGAGTTTGCTGGGGTCTTTAGGGGAGGGACCAGTGACTAAGACTTTTTCGATGGTGTTAACCATGGCTTCGCTAATTCTATGAGTATTAAGTAGGATACGTTGTTGCAAAACGTTCAGGCGTTGTTTTTTCACGTCCACGGAAACATTGTCAGGAAGTTTTGCGGCAGGTGTGCCTGGACGTGGACTGTAAATAAAACTGAAAGAATTATCAAAACCGATTTCATGAATCAAATTCATGGTGTCTTCAAAATCTTTTTCTGTTTCGCCAGGAAAACCGATAATAAAATCAGAAGAGATAGAAATAGTAGGACGCACTTTGCGTAGCGCGCGTATTTTTGATTTATATTCTATAGCTGTGTATCCACGTTTCATTTCCGCGAGAATTTTGTCTGAGCCGCTTTGTACGGGTAGATGTAAATGATTTGCAAGTTGTGGAACATCTGCATAGGCTTGAATCAATGTATTTGAAAAAGCAACAGGATGTGAAGTCGTAAATCGTACGCGTAATACATTTTCAATGGCGGCAATATACTGAATTAATAGCGCTAAATCAGCAATATTACCATCGTGCATAGTGCCGCGATAATCGTTGACGTTTTGGCCTAATAAGTGAATTTCACGTACGCCTTGCGTAGATAAACTGACAATTTCGTGGATGACATCATCAAATGGGCGGCTGATTTCTTCACCGCGTGTGTAAGGTACTACACAAAAACTACAATATTTGCTGCAACCTTCCATGATGGAAACATAAGCACTGACGCCTTCAGCGCGTGGCTCTGGTAATTTATCAAATTTTTCGATTTCGGGAAAACTGATATCAATCACAGAACGTTTTGTTTTATTTCTCTCGGTTAACATATCACCTAAACGATGTAATGTTTGTGGTCCAAAAATAAGATCAACATAAGGCGCGCGTTTTAAAATAGCCGCACCTTCTTGACTTGCCACGCAACCGCCTACACCGATAATAACGTGTGGTCGTTTTTGTTTGATATCACGAAAGCGTCCCAATTCAGAAAATACTTTTTCCTGCGCTTTTTCGCGAATAGAGCAAGTATTCATTAACAAAACATCGGCTTCGTCTGGATTGTTTGTTTTTTCTAATTGATGAGAAGCGCTTAATACGTCTGCCATTTTCGTGGAGTCGTATTCATTCATTTGGCAGCCATGGGTTTGAATATAGAGTTTGGGCATGATTTTTGAGTCATTATGTGAAACGATGAGGCCGGTATAATAGGTGATTTTTGAAATTTTTGCTAGCATTGTTGGGCTCATAATGCTTTTTCTTGACATTAACTCGGCCACTTGTTATTGTGTACACATAGGTACACAATTTAGAGGTATTTTATGACTGCGAATGTTCAAAAAATAGGTATAAGAGAATTTCGAGAGCACTTGCCGCGGTATTTGTTGGCTGCTCTACCTGTTGCTATTACTCGTCATGGTGAAACATTAGGTTTTTATATTCCCGCACGACACTCATCTGATGAGCGTGAAGTGAGTGCATTGAAGCAAGCTGCTTTACGGCTCGATAAGCTGCTTTCTTCTCATGGAGTTACAGAAGAAGAATTATTTTTAGAGTTTAAAAAATTGCGTGAAGGAAAAGAATCTTAATGTCTTTCGATGCTTTAGTGTTAGACGCGAATATACTTATTCGTGCCGTATTAGGTAAAAGAGTAAGAGATTTAATCATGACTTATAGTGAGTCAGTAGAATTTTTTATTCCTGATATTTGTGTAGAGGATGCTAATAAATATTTACCTATTTTATTCAAAAAACGTGATATACCGGTCGAGCTTGCGTTAGAAGTATTTTCTAATATTAAACGTATGCTACAAGTAATTGATAAAAACATTTATCAAACATATGCCACTGAAGCACAAGAAAGAATGAAAAATCGTGATGTTTATGATTGGCCGGTTGTTGCCACAGCATTAATATTTAATTGTCCCATATGGACTGAAGATCAAGACTTTTTTGGTTCGGGAATTCCAATATGGACAACAGATAGAATTCATATCTTTTTTGAAGCAGTGATAAATGAATTTGTTGAAGTTGATTAAAATAAGCGAGGGATTATTTTGAATGAACGAGTAAAAATTTTGGGGCTGGATAGGATTCGCAGGCATATTTTTCTGTGCTGCGATCAGACGAATCCAAAATGTTGTGATAAAGAGGCGGGGCTGCGTTCTTGGGATTTTTTAAAGCGGCGTTTGGATGAATTGCAATTGACGGGGCAGGGTGGGATTTATCGCACTAAGGCAAATTGTTTGCGAGTGTGTCAACAAGGGCCTATTGCAGTGGTTTATCCTGATGGAGTTTGGTATCACTCTTGTACACCGGAAGTGTTAGAACGCATTATTCAAGAGCATTTGATTCATGGAAATCCTGTCGCAGAATTTAGGATTTTTTAAAATGTCTTCTCGTATTTTTCAAGCGCAATCTTTAGCAGTCAATTCTGAAATTCAATTGGATGAAAGAGCATACCATTATCTTGCACGAGTGTTGCGTGCGACAGTGGGAGATACTTTAGTATTATTTAATGGAGAGGGCGGCGAATATCTTGCTAAAATTTCGTATCTGGATAAGAAAAAAATAAATGTATTTATTGAAAATTTTTCTGCTCGTGAATGTGAATCGCCATTGAATTTGCATTTGGCACAAGGTATTTCGCGTGGTGAAAAAATGGATTTTACCATTCAAAAAGCCGTTGAATTGGGGGTGAAAAAAATCACGCCATTATTCACCGAGCGCTGCAATGTTAAATTAGATGATTCCCGCAGTGAAAAACGCAAAGAACATTGGCAATCAATTATTATTAGCGCGTGTGAGCAATGTGGTCGTAATCAACTTCCTGAAATTTTACCGCCGATTTCTTTAGAAAAATGGCTAACAACAATAACGAGTGTAACGGGGTTAGTGTTAGCGCCAGAGGCAAAACAAAAATTAAGTGATGTTGTTATTGCGACGGATAAGCCAGTTGTGTTGTTGATTGGTCCGGAAGGTGGTTTGACTGCAGAAGAAATCGCATTGGTTGAAAAAAATAATTTTTCTGCTGTTCATTTGGGCCCTAGAATTTTACGTACGGAATCCGCTGGATTGGCAGCGATTGCTGTATTGCAAAGTTTGGTTGGAGATTTCTAGATGAAAGTTTAATAGCGAATGCTTGTGCGTATTGAAAGCAAAGGAAATGGGTATAGGTATTCGGAGCGTGATTGGGAAAGTCGACAGGATGTCGACTTTAGGGAAAACAGGCCAGGGATTGGCCTTTTTTCCCGACCAATCATGCGGAGAATAGCTATACCCATTTCCTTTGCTTTCAATACGCACAAGCATTCACCATTGAAGTTAATTTTTTTGGCTAGATTTTTAAAATCTTTTTCGTATAATACGCCTCCTCAGAAGACTTGCAGGAGATAGCCTATGGCCGATGACGCTGATATCGCAAATGATTATATTTTAGATGCTGTTACCCGTGCTTTACACAATAGACCCGCAGGAGCGGCCAAAAAAGGTGCAAAAACTTGCGCAGAATGCGGCGAAAAAATGCCGCCAGCGCGACGCCAGCTTGGATTTCAGTTGTGTATAGTTTGCGCAACTGAAAATGAACGTCAGAAATCTTTATTTGGCGGCCATTAAGGTGTAAGCTACGGGGGTATTTGAATAAGATTTTCAAGGATGACACATATGACCCAAAATAACTTAGATTCATTAAATGAAACCAAAATAAGCCTTCGCGAAAATGTTGCAGAAGTGATGCGTCATTACTTTGCAAGCTTAAAAGGTGAAGAGCCTTGCAACGTGTATGATTTTTTTCTCGATGAAATTGAAGAACCTTTATTGACTGTTGTCATGAAGTATACCCGTAACAACCAATCAGAAGCAGCGCGTATCTTAGGTGTTTCTCGCGGTACTTTGCGTACTATGTTGAAAAAGTTTGATATGTTATAAAATAAATTGAAAATGTGTCATCCCGAACTGTGCTTTTTGCAGTGAGGGATCTCCTGCTTACAGGGAGATCCCTCGCTTTGCTCGGGATGACATGTTTGCTTTAGGGATGTTATGACAACGGATTACCATCATGTAATTCATGAACTATCAGAACGCATTGTCAGCGCGCAAAAACCCATTCGTGTATTAGACGCCATAAAATGGAATCCAAAGACTTCCAGAGAGTTTTTTAAAAATAAATGCAAAGTGCTTCCTATTATTGATACAGAGTATTATCAAAAATACAGCCCACTCGCATTCGATCCCCAAAAAAAAATCGAAGAATTTCACGAAATTGAACGCAGTATTCGTCGCAAACTAGGACAATACAGCGGAGTCGGTAGCATCATGCAACGCATGTGTCATGAATATTCACGTGTAGTGGAAATGTTAATGGCGCGTGGCACACAAAAGTTTTCTGAAATTTCTCAGGAATTATATGGTAGCTCACAAGATGCTTTTCACGTAGGCGCACCTACATTAAAAGATATGGCAATTCTGGTAACGAATACGCTAAAAAATATTAAAGATCAAGTCACCACAGAAGCCGATGAAAAAAAATTTACGAGTGAAGAAGTCGTCGAAATTTTAATTAAACGATTTTCACATTATTTTTCAGGTCGTCAAGTGATACCGCGTGTGGAATTAAGCGATGGCATTTTAGCAGATGCAGCAGCAGGTGCTGAACGATTAAAAATTCACAAAGGTGTTATGTTCAGCGAAAGAGAAATTCGCGTATTAGAAGTGCATGAAGGTTGGGTGCATTTAGGTACGACATTGAATGGCATGGCGCAACCGTATTGCACTTTTTTAAGCAAAGGACCACCATCTTCTACGATTACACAGGAAGGGCTTGCTATTATCAGTGAAATTTTTACATTTGCCTCTTATCCCGGACGTCTTAAAAGTTTGACGAATCGTGTACGTGCAGTGAGTATGGCGGAAGAAGGTGCGGACTTTCTGGATGTTTTTAATTTTTATCGTAAAGAAGGATTGGATGCAAAAATGTCTTATCACGCGACCACACGTGTATTTCGTGGCAGCACACCCAGTGGTGGGCCTTTTACTAAAGATTTATCTTATAGCAAAGGTTTTATTTTAATTTATAATTATATTCGTCTGGCAGTGCAACGTGGATTAGTATCGAAAATTCCATTATTATTTCTCGGAAAAACAACATTAGAAGATATTCATATTCTCTCTGATTTAGCAGAAGAGAAAATTGTAGTGTTGCCAAAATACATTCCGCCACAATTTAAAGATATCGCGGCTCTCAGTGCATGGATGTCTTATTCATTATTTTTAAATCGATTAGATTTACAACGACTGGCAATGGATTTCAAAGCGATTTTACTCTAAATAAAAACTTCCCGATTGTCTCGCGACAACCGGGAAGCGACCACTCAATGATTATTGAATGTTCACCACATAGCCGTGTCTATAGTCTCGTGAGACTGTCAACATAGCTGAGTTTTGAGCGCATGGTGATGGGAACATAATGGAGAATGTTCCTGTTGGAGTAACAATGTTGCCCCAACGATTTCTGTGAAGTGGTAATGCTACTTTAGCTTCACAGCCACCTACGCTGTAGTCCTTCACTTCAAATAACAAGTATCCGCTGCGCATACCAGAAATGGTGTCGAGTTGGACGGCTTTTGCACGGTCAATTGTAGCAAATGGCACGCCTACGAAACCTTTGACAGCGACTTGATTAATATAAAGATTAGGATTGGTTGGAATCAAATACACATAGCGAAAGTGCGGTGTAAAATGATACCAATAGTGGTGATGTCGATGTTTTGCTAAAGCGTTGTCGCTTGCTACTAAGCCAAGCATCAATGCTCCGGCAATGGCAGTTACTTTGATTGATGGTTTCATCTCATATCTCCTCAAATTGAGTTGTTAATTGATGCTACCTTTATTGCTCGCTACTTAACGTAGCTTAACCACAGTATACCACTTGCAAGTCTGCTTGTGAGTTTAGTTTGAACAGTTATGAAAAATTTACTTTTAAAATCAATAAGATGAAATTAGATTCACGGGCTGAATCTTTTTTTACCAGAAAAAAATGATTGTAGAATAAAAGAGTTAAATAGCAGAAAAACCCATTGCAATAGTTTATTTTTTGATCTATTATTCAGAATAAGTTTATTATTAAATAACGAGAGAGTGAACCCATGGGAAAAAACATTTTCGGTAAACATCACAAGAAACGCCATAAAAAACACCATAAAAAACACTATCCATCGGCTGCAAAAAAATCCAGTACCGCATCCATGTTAGAAAAAGCCTGCACCGATGTTGTGCTAAGTAATATCGTAACGAATTTCGAACGCAGAGAGGGCGCTTGTTTAAGCAGTGTTAATCGTTTTTTTCATAGAGAAATTCAAATAAATAATCCGAATATCGGTGTTCCAGAAACGTTCTACGCATCGTATGATTATCTAGCAAATCAACAAGTAAGAATCATGATAAATCGTGCTGAATTGGATTCTAAAAGAACGGTAGAAAATTTAAAAATAGCCGTTAAAAAAGCAAAAACCATCAATACAGCAAAAAGAAATCAGGATAACTCAAAATATTATGATAATTTCTCTATCAATGCCGCGCTTGTTTTCTTGTGTGTTTTTGTACTGATGTATAACGCTGTTCCACTCGCAGAAAATTTAGAAGTGCATCAACAAAATATTCTACATCGAGCGGTGATTCTTTTGAAATGGTTGGTTGATAAAATGAGCTTCAGTGTACACCCCATCGTAGGAATTGTCGCAGGGCCTTCGATTTTAGGGGTATTTTCGCGAACTATTTTACCTTATATTCACAACCCCGGTTTTGCGATTACAAAAAAAGAAGAAGCCATTTTTGCGGCATTAAATAATACTATCGAAATGGGAGAAAGAACCGCAGAAATTCAGCCAGTGACTGTAAGAAAAAAAAGTAAGTAAATACAAATAGATCAAGTGAATATCCACGTTTTGTTAATATGGGTGTATAATAAATATTGTAAGGAAACAGAGGAGAATACCCATGGCAGCATCGCAACAAGATTTTTCTCAAATGTCTTTGTTTGAACTGTTACAAAACCGAGAAAAACCTGCATCCACACTCGCTCAAGACAATCCAACACTGGCGTGGATGAGGAGTCAATGTGCCGAGATCCAAAATCAAATAAATGCCCTGAAGAAAGAATTAAAAGAGACAAGGGATGAGCTTGACAGACATCTTCCACCGAATGTAACAGAAGAGCAAATTCGACCAAAGGTTGAGGCAAATAAAAAAATAGAAGAGCAGATAAATGCCATCAATATGGACATAAAGAAAATGACTACCGGAGGATCATTAGTACCAAAGGATGAAAAAACTCTTGAAAGTAAAAAAGCCGAGATTACTAAACTGAAAGCTCAAATAGATATGAAATTCGATGAATCTATACCAATTTTTATTAAACATATAGACCGCTTATTATTAGAAATTAAAAAAAATGAAGAAATGCTTAAAGAGTGGGTGTCTCGCACTGCGAAGCTTGCTGAGGATCTAACTCTTTTGCAAAACTCAGTAACCGACTATGATGAGGAAATTAACAATAGAAGAAAAGTGCTTGATACTATTTATAGTCAGTTAATAAAATTTGTTAATCAATATCAATCGTATCTTGTGTCAAGAATAGCCGATAAAATTAAAGACTCAGCCACTTATAAAGAGGCAACAGAATTTAAAGGAGAAGGCGCAGCATCAAAAAATCATCCCTATGTGGCAGTATATGGCAAAGCTAAATCAATTAATGATAAACCCCTTTTATTACTGCTCAATAAATATTATGCAATATCGGCTTTAGCCAGTCCATCACTAGAAAACATGACTGATACAACGACAATGACTGCTGCTCAGCAGTTTCTTCAAGCAATAGATAAATTTTCTTTATTAGATAGATCTGCTAAAAGTATGAACGGCGATTTATTTCCTATTGTTGATGAGTTTACAAAAAGTCAAGAAACCTTAAGCGATATTATTAAAGCTAAAACTAAGCTTGTCAGATTTGGTTTTTTTGATGCTAACACTGTAACGAAAGCAATGTCGGCTTCTGATGACAAAAATATGGAATTAGATGGGATACAAACGCTTGAAGTGTTAAAAAAATTGTACGCACAAGCACAAACATACTTAGATCCAGCAAAGTATCCAAAATCAGGTATCACCACCCATGGCGCTGGACCCAGTGCTACCACAACCACTGCGGCAGCGAAAGTTGCTACCACTACAGCAACAACAGCCACTACATCTACTACGGCGCCGAGAAGACGTAGCAGTAGCGGTTAGCACAGTCTTTTTTTGCATAATTCATTTGACTTCGTCGTCGCGGGGTCCAATCCAGGACTGATCTCGTCATTCCCGCATGCTCCTAGCGGGAATCTCCAGCTTAGCAAGAATCTCAATAAGCAGGAGATCCCCGCTAAAAACATGCGGGGATGACGAGTGAGACCTCGCGGGGGCGGGGAAAAATCCCCGCACAATGACGTGGTTGATGACAAATTATTCTACCGTTAATTTATCCACCCGCTGATACGCCCGCGGTAATTTACTGCCACGTTTTGCGCGCTCACCAACAAAATGTTTCCAGTCAGAAGGTTTTAATTTGAGTTGTTTATTACCCGCAGTCACAACTAGCTGCTGCTCAGGTTGTAATAAAGTAATGTCCGTTAAAAATTCCTCGCGATTTAACACGCGGCTACCCGGAATATTTAAAATTTTATCGCCTTTGCCTTTGGCTAATTGCGGTAATTCTTTGAGAGGGAAAATTAATAATAATCCTGTGTTAGTTGCTGCTGCAACTAAACTGTTTTCTTGATCGAGTATTAAGCGTGGATGTAATGGTTTAGAACCTTTAGGTAAAGATAATAAGGTTTTGCCCGCGCGATTTTTACTGTAAAGCTCCTCGAGTTTCACAATAAAACCATAACCCGCATCAGACGCTAATAAATAATGTTGTTCCGGTTCGCCAATCAGCACAGCAACAAATTGTGCGCCGGGCGGTGGATTAAGACGACCAGTCAATGGTTCACCTTGACCGCGGGCGGAAGGTAAAGTATGCGCGAGTGCAGAATAAGAACGACCCGTCGTATCTAAAAATACCGCTAATTGATTGCTGCGGCCTAATGCAGTGGAGAGAAAACTATCGCCTGCTTTATAACTCAATGTGCTCGCATCAATCTCATGACCTTTAGCCGCTCGTATCCAACCCATAGCAGATAAAATCACCGTCACAGGTTCGGTTGGCATGATTTCTGTTTCACTAATCGCTTGTGCTTCTTTGCGTGCAACTAGCGGTGAACGACGTTTGTCGCCGAATTTTTCGGCGTCGGCTTCTAATTCTTTGCGAATTAATTTTTTTAATCGTGCGGGAGAATTTAAGGTTTGCTCGATTTCTGCTTGTTCTTTGAGTAAATCGGCTTGTTCGCCTTTGATTTGCATTTCTTCTAAACGTGCTAAATGACGCAATTTGATTTCTAGAATGGCTTCGGCTTGATCTTCAGATAATTTAAAACGTTTAATTAAAGCGGCTTTAGGTTTATCTTCTGTGCGGATAATTTTTATGACTTCATCTAAATTCAAAAACGCAATCAACAAACCTTCTAAAATATGTAAGCGCTGCTTTACGATATCTAAACGATATTGTAGGCGGCGTTTGACTGTAGCGGTTCTGTATTCTAGCCATTCAGTCAAAATAGTTAAAAGATTTTTGACGTGTGGACGGCCATTTAAGCCAATCATATTTAAATTGACGCGATAACTGCGTTCCAAATCCGTAGTCGCAAATAAATGCGCCATTAACATTTCAATATCAACACGATTAGAGCGGGGAATGATTACTAAACGTGTTGGATTTTCGTGATCAGATTCATCACGTAAGTCGGAGACTAAAGGTAATTTTTTATTTTGCATTTGTTCGGCGATTTGTTCGAGAATTTTTGCGCCTGAAGTTTGATGCGGTAAAGCGGTAATAATAATTTCATCGTCTTCTACGGTGTAAATAGCACGCATACGCAGTGAGCCATTGCCTGTGCGATACATATCTAGTAATTCTTGTTTAGGCGTGATGATTTCAGCATCTGTTGGGAAATCCGGTGCAGGAACTATTTTGCAAATTTCATTCAATGTCGCTTTAGGATTGTCGAGTAAATGGATTAATGCAGCAACTACTTCGCGCAAATTATGCGGAGGAATATCGGTTGCCATGCCTACAGCAATACCTGTGGTGCCATTGAGTAAAACATTCGGTAGACGTGCTGGTAATAAAGTCGGTTCTTGCAGTGTGCCGTCAAAATTCGGTGCCCAGTCTACGGTGCCGCTACCTAACTCTGCCAGTAATACATCTGCATATGCAGACAATCGTGACTCGGTATAACGCATGGCTGCAAATGATTTAGGATCATCGGGCGAACCCCAGTTACCTTGTCCCTCAACTAATGGATAGCGATAAGAAAAAGATTGTGCCATCAGCACCATGGCTTCATAACATGCCATATCACCGTGTGGGTGAAATTTACCGAGTACGTCACCGACGGTGCGCGCGGATTTTTTGAATTTCGCAGTGGCTTTTAATCCTAACTCCGACATTGCATAAATAATGCGGCGTTGCACGGGTTTTAGACCGTCGCCAATATGTGGTAGCGCGCGATCTAAAATCACATACATGGAATAATCTAAATAAGCTTTTTCAGTAAATTCACGTAAAGGAATGCGTTCTATAGCTGTGCTCATATTAAGTAACCTCTGCTAAATTGCCTTTGCTTTCTAACCAAGTTTTGCGATCGGCGGCGCGTTTTTTGGCGAGTAACATATCTAACATTTTATCGGTGTGATCGTTTTTAGTGATAGTCAACTGCACCAAACGCCGTGTTTCGGGTGACATGGTTGTTTCACGTAATTGCAGTGGATTCATTTCTCCTAATCCTTTGAAGCGAATCACGTGGGTTTTGCCGGATTTTTTCTCGGCGGTGATGCGATCTAATATGCCTTCTTTTTCTGCTTCGTCCAGTGCGTAATACACTTCTTTGCCATGATCAATACGAAACAGCGGTGGCATAGCGACATACACATGTCCTGCTTCAACCAATGGACGAAAATGTTTTAAAAATAATGCGCATAGTAAAGTGGCAATATGTGCGCCATCGGAATCGGCGTCGGCGAGAATGCAAATTTTTCCGTAACGTAATCCAGATAAATCATGATTGCCAGGTTCTATACCGATGGCAACAGAAATATCGTGTACCTCTTGTGAAGCAAGGACTTGTGTATGTTCCACTTCCCACGTATTAAGAATTTTACCTCGTAGTGGCATAATCGCTTGAAATTCACGATCGCGTGCTTGTTTTGCGGAGCCGCCTGCAGAGTCCCCTTCTACTAAAAACAATTCACTGCGTTTTAAATCTTGTAAACTGCAATCCACTAATTTCCCAGGCAGTGCAGGTCCTGCAGTGACTTTTTTTCTCACTACTGTTTGTGCGGCTTTTAAACGGCTTTGTGCATTGCTTATGGCGAATTGCGCGAGTGCTTCACCTAATGTGACATTTTGATTTAACCAAAGACCGAATGCATCTTTGACGACACCAGAGACAAATGCGGCGCATTCGCGTGAGGAAAGACGTTCTTTGGTTTGTCCTGCAAATTGTGGATCTTGCATTTTTACAGAAATTAAATGGGCGCAGCGGTCCCAAATATCTTCAGGTGCCAGTTTAATCCCTCGAGGTAATAAATTGCGGAATTCACAGAATTCACGTAATGCTTCTAATAAACCTAAACGGAAACCATTCACATGCGTGCCACCTTGCGGTGTTGGAATGAGATTGACATAGCTTTCTGCAACAACATCACCTGTTTCAGGTAACCAAATAGCTGCCCAATCGACGGTTTCATGTTCGCTACTGAATGAACCTACGAAAGGTTCTTCGGGTAAATGTTCTGCGCCATCGATCGCTTCCATTAAATAATGACTGAGTCCTGCTTCGTAACACCATTCTTCGGTTTCGCCGGAATTTTCGTCGCGGAATGAAACATGTAACCCTGGGCACAGTACAGCTTTAGCACGCAATGCATATTTTAATTTAGGAACGGCGAATTTGCCGGAGTCAAAATATTTTTCGTTAGTCCAAAAACGTATGCTGGTACCGGTTTCGCGTTTGTTAGCGGTTGTGCCTATGGTTTTTAAGTCAGATTTTTTTTCACCGTTAGCAAATTTGATTTCATAAATTTTTCCATCGCGTTTGATAACAACATCTAAGCGTTTTGATAATGCATTGACGACGGAAATACCTACACCATGCAAGCCGCCAGAGAAGCGGTATTGTTTGTTTGAGAATTTGGCGCCACTGTGCAACTTTGTGAGAATGAGTTCGACACCGCTTAAGCCTTCCTCAGGATGAATGTCGACCGGCATGCCGCGGCCATCGTCGACTACTTCCAGTGAGCCATCTTTATAAAGTGTCACCGCTACCATAGTGGCATGGCCTGCCATGGCTTCATCTACGCTATTATCGATAGCTTCGCGTGCCAAATGGTTGGGATTCGTTGTGTCAGTATACATGCCTGGTCGACGCTGTACTGGCTCCAATCCGCTTAAGACTTCTATCGATTCCGCTGTGTATTGGTTTGATTTCATAAGTAATTTCCGTGAATCAAGGATTCATGCAAAATATAGTGTTATTGGTAAGATGTAAAGAGGTTCGCAGGTATGGTCGTCATCCCCGCATGTTTTTAGCAGGGATCTCTCTCAGTTGCATCGTGGAGCTTGCTTTCCTGTCAAATTTGTGTTCAAATGCCCACTTACGTTATATAACTAGTATCATTCCCAATGCTGTTTTATTTCCTTTTCTTGAGGTTATCTTAAATTGTTGGCAATGATGATATCAATGTCAGCATACAGCCTTTGTGGCTCGTTTGCCTTTTTTTGAGGAAAAAATATGTCATTCTCCCAATTCAATTTGGATCCTGCGATTAATAAAGCGATACATTATGATAAACCGACACCTGTGCAAGCACAGTGTATTCCTGCCATCTTAAATGGAAAAGATTTAGTAGCCTCTGCGCAAACCGGCACGGGTAAAACCGCGGCGTTTGTGTTGCCTGCTTTGCAGTTGTTGAGTGTTCGCAAAGGTAAACATGTGAATCCGCGTGTTTTAATTTTAAGCCCAACGCGTGAATTAGCAGCGCAGATTACACAAGCCGTGAGTAACTATGGTAAATTTTTGCGATTGAATATGGCAAATTTAGTGGGTGGGATGTCTTATAAACAACAACTTAGAGATTTATCGCGCGCTGTTGATGTGATTGTGGCAACACCTGGACGCTTGTTGGATCACATGGAAAGAAAACGCGTGAATCTTTCTGAAGTTGAAATTTTAATTTTAGATGAAGCGGATCGTATGTTAGATATGGGTTTTATTGATGATGTGCAAATGATTGCGAAGAAAACGCCCGCTACACGCCAAACTTTATTATTCAGTGCTACTATTGATAAAAAATTAGCGACAGTGGTGCGGCATTTGTTAAAAGATCCTGTGCGGATTGATTTATCTCCTGAAAAAATGTCGCCGGCTTTGATCAAACAATCGATTTATATGGCGGATAGTTTTCAACATAAAGAAAAACTGTTTCAGCATTATTTAGAAAATGAAAATATTTTTAAAGCGATTATTTTTTCAGGTACAAAAATTAATGCAGATAAATTAGCGAATAAATTACGTGATGATGGCTATAATGCAGAAGCATTGCATGGCGATTTGAATCAAAATAAACGTAATCGCACTGTTGAGCAATTACGTCGTGGTAAAATTCAATTTGTGGTGGCAACCGATGTGGCAGCGCGTGGTATCGATATTTCAGACATGACGCATGTGATTAATTATGATTTACCGCGGTTTTGTGAAGACTATGTGCACCGTATTGGTCGCACGGGTCGTGCGGGTAAGACGGGAATTGCGATTTCATTTGTGTTGCCTATGGAAATGCGACATTTACAAAGAATCGAGCGGTTTACGGGGCAGTCTTTGCGACGTGAAATTATTCCTGGATTAGAACCTAAGAAAAACTTTTCTAACAATCAAAGTCATGCGGGTGATGCGAAGAAAGGTTTTAAAAAGAAAAAGCATTTTGGTGATCGGTTTGAAAATAAATCATCCGGGTTTAAAAAGAAGAAACATTTTGATGGTGATCGTAAAGATTTTAAAAATAAGGATTTTAAAAAAGATAAATTTGAAGGTCGCGGTAGGGATTTTGCAAAAAAAGATCGGTTTGATGATAATCGCAAAGACTTTAAAAAATCAGATCGTTTCGAAGGCGGTCGCAAAGATTTTAAAAAGAAAGATGGATTTGAAGGTCGTGGTAGAGACTTTGTGAAAAAAGATCGCTTTGAGGGTGGCCGGAAAGATTTCAAAAAATCAGATCGTTTTGAAGGTGGCCGCAGAGATTTTAAAAAGAAAGATGGATTTGAAAGTCGTGGCCGAGATTTCAAAAAAACCGATCGCTTTGAAGGTGCTCGCCGGGATTTTAAAAAGAAAGATAGCTTTGTTGAAAGTCGCGGAAGAAGTTTTAAAAAGAAGGATGGAGTTGAACGTGATGTTTCCATCTTTCATAAAAAAGCTCATGCGGAAGATTCAGGAAAACGTTTTTCTAAGAAAAGATTTAAGTCGGAATCTTTTAAGAAAAAACCGAGAGAGAGATAAATATCTAAGAAGCTTAATGC
>LSTE01000041.1 GCA_001644445.1 Gammaproteobacteria bacterium SCGC AG-212-F23 | reverse complement strand
GCGGACAAGCTGCGGGACGACGCTGGTGCCCACGCCCCCGCGGCGAGGTATATCTCGTCATCCCCGCATGCTTTTAGCGGGGATCTCCTGCTTAAGCAAGAGATTCCTCGCTATGCTTGGGATGACATTTTTTATTTGCGTGTTGCAGTAACAACCGTAGTGCTAGTGGATACAGTGGCAGCTGTTGCTGTGGTTGGTGTTGGATCAGGAGGAGTTGCAGGTCCTCTGCCGCCTATGCTGCCTATTGTGGGTCTCGCGATAAATACATGAGGGTTGTTGGATAGTTTAGTAGTTTCTTTTATAGGAGTGGTATTCGTTGTTTTTACGCCGTTTTCTGTTGATGTTGTATCGGGGATATTGGAAAGAGTTTCTCCTACTATCGTATTGAGTGCCTTACTTGGGCTGTTGTTAAAGAGTTCGCACAAGTGTTTGAGGTCATCTATTTGTCTTGCATTTTGCAAGACTTCGATAGCTCTTGTGACATCTGTTTCGAGTGTGAGTAACGTAGTGTTTGGATCCGTATGTCTTGAAGCAGGTCTGTCTTGTGGTTTCGTAACAACAGTGGTTGTGGTAGTCGTGGTAGCCATGTTTGGTTGTTTGGCATCAGATTTTTCATCGCTATGTAAAATATTGAGATCTAATCCAGAATTTACTTCAGTAAACTTACTGGCATCTTGGTTTTTGAAATCGTCAGATGTATAGGCCAAAAGCGCCATGGCGGTAAAACATAGCAGATAGCGAGATTTAGGCGTAGATTCTTTTCTTTGGCGTGTTGTTAATAGAGTAAAAGCAGTCTTATAACGGCTATTGTATTTATTGGTGTCTGGGTCATGTAGTGAGTGCTCACATATTTCTCGTAAGGCACTAGTATCAGGGTTTAATGCATCATCTAGCAAAGCGCAAGCAAGCGGTAGTGCTCTATATCGTGTGTAAACAGCATCCTGGAACGTGTAGTGAGCTTTATTGCCATTGGCATGATCGTTACGAAAAAACCATTGTATTACCGCCACATTAGTGTGTTCTGCTGCATAGGCAAGCCCAGTATAGACATGTTCATCAGTCGCATGTTTTCTAAAGCAGTTGTTGAGATGTGGGTGGAGGACATAAGCAATTTTCATGACTTCCACAGGACATTTAGGGAAACTGGCGGCCGCTGCAACAATGCTAGAAGTTTTTTCATGGGCACTGCTAAATTCAATATCGTCAAGGCATTGAAAAATAGTGTCAAGAAAACTTTTATTTTTATATGTCTCTTTGCGATATTTTTCACGATATGTCGCGTTGCGATACCATTCACGCTCGCTAGGTGGAAGTAATTCTAATAAGAAATACACTCTAGGATGTTTAATGCCGCCCAAATTTTCGAATAAATATTGCAAATAATGCGAATTAAAGTTGGGGGTAGTGATGTAAGTATCAACATCAGCCCATTTTGATTGGTTGGCGCATCTAGAATAGAATGGGTGATTTTCTCTCCAGTAAATAATGAAAATATTATTGGTTTTATGTTTGTTTTTTAAGGCGAGTAATTTTTCATTATCTTTTAGATAGGTATCAGTAATAGCTGTTAGAATACGATAGCCTTCAGTGGTGTTGCTATGGTGTGCTTCATAGTATTTTGTTAATTGATGCAGTGCACCTACGTGAGTGTGTTGTTCAGCAAGTTTAAACCATGTTTTTACATCGTTGTCTCTGCATGCTTTTTCGTAAGTATCTTCTATGACATTTGAGTTTGTTGGTGTAATATTCGTGGATGTTGCAACTTGTTTGTCTATTCCATTTTCTATTTCTTCTAATAAACGCTGGGATAGTGTTTTTGGTTTGTTATTTTCTGCTTTGTCTTCATCACTGAATAAAGAGGTATGTCTTTTGATATGTTGTAAAGGTGAGAGTTGATCAGGGCCAATAGTGGTGGCAAGTGTTGTGTAAACTCGTTGGTTAAAAGCTGTTATGGATGCATCGTGTGATGAAGTTGTTGCATCGCTTGCTTTCTGTTCGTGAATATACTGTTTCCAGCGCATTTCCATATTGGTATCTAAAGCACAGGTAATTTCGCCACCTTCTGCTTTGAGGCTTTGTGTAAAAATATTCATAAAGAAGTCATTGGCATGTTGTTTGTATGGCGCGAACAAATTTGTTCTTGTCTTGATATATTGTTCTTTGTCTTGGTTGAATTGTTCTTCTTTTTTCTTAAAGTCTGCTGCTTTTGTATCGAGTTGTTTGAAGGCAGTTTCTTTTTGTTTGAATTGGGCGATTAATTGCAGGTATTCCGTAGCAAGTTTTTCACCGTCGTTTGCTGCGAATGATTTAATGATGTTAGCTTCTATCGCATTTTGTTCATCTTCACTGTCGGCTAATTGCAGTGTTTTTGTGAGTGTGTGTATTGTTCTGCGAGGGTTTAGTGTCGTAGAGGTTTTTGCTATAGTGAGTGTTATCAATGTCACAAGAGGGTTAGCGGTTTTAATAGCATTAGCGGATGCAGGTTCTGAATCTACAGGGCCGGGAGCTATTGAGGAGAGGGGGTGAGTAGCAATAAAATGAAAGGGTTGTGTTGTGGTTATTTGTTTTTCTGCATCGTCGGTGATTTGTGTTGGTAATAGTTTTTTGAGTCTATCGCCAGCACGGTTTTCAAATATACGTTTAAGATGTTTAACATCATCTGTTTGATTATTTGTCGTCAAGGCAGCTAGGGTGTCTGATACATCTTTTTCGAGTTGTGAAAATGTGGCGTTGGGATCTTCATGGCGCGCGATAGTTGTGCTGGCGGTATGGTTTTTATCTGTGATGTTAGATGTTGGCCAGTTGAGCAATGTCATGGCATAAAAGCATTTGAGATAACGTGATTTGTTATTTTTTACAACGTTGTATTGACTCATATGTTTTAATATTTCAGTAATATCTCTGCAGGCTTCATAGGAATAATTATCTTGCAGATATTGTTCACATAGTCTGCGTGTAACAGCTGTATCATCTCCAACAGATATTATTGCATTGCGAAGTGGGAGGGCGTAGCGTGCACTTTTAAACAATGTCTGTTTCCATGTGAGTGTATAATACGCGGTGCGTCCCGGATGTTGTTTTTGATCTAAAAACCATTCGACTAAAGCTAAATTATTGTTGTATGCAGCATCACCAAGGCCTTTGGAAATATTACTCCCATCGTTGTTAAGGCTAGGATTGATTACATAAGCAAGTTTTATCATTTCTATTGGGGAAGATGTTATATTAGCAACTGCGGAAACGGGATAATCAAGACCGGACGTAAGATCTATGTAAAGGCCATTTCTTTGCAACAGCCAATCACGTGGTCCTGGTGGTAATGATTCAATTAAGAAATATGTTTTGCGGTCTTTTTTCACATCGTTGAATAAAGTGGATATATCGTATTGATTAGTGGTGTAATCGGTGATATTTGGATTATTTAAAATAAAATCAAAAAACTCTTCGGGTGTATGATTGGGATTGTAATTACCATGGTAAGTTCGATGTTGGGGCAGCATTATTTCTTTCCAGTAAATCAAGAAAATATTATTGCTTTGATGTTTGGTTTTGAGTGTGTAGAGAGAAGATAGCCACCTATTTTCTGCCATTGTTAGTAACTCATTGAGATAAGATGCTGTTAGGTCATAACCAGAAGTTTCATAATGTTTTTTTAATTCTTTGAGTGATTCGATGTGGGTGTGTTTTTCAACAAGGTTAAACCATGAGCGTATAGCGTCATTTTTTTTATTATACTGGTAATAGTTGTTGCATGCAGCAAGATATTCAAGGCCAGCTGTGCGAGCCTCTTCGAGTTTAGGGGCGTTGTCTGGATCTAAAGCAAGTTTTGTCGTTATGACGCTTGGATTTAAAGCAGATTCTGCTGGTGTGATGTTGTGCATCCAGTTTGCTAATTCGTGGGCTAGTGTAGTCTGTGGTGTTGGTTGTGTAGTTTGTTTTTCATCCCATTTTTTCCACCGGCTCATATGCTTTCTTATATGATCGATAGGTGAAAATCCGTTTTCGTCTGGAAGAGTGAACACTTGGGTGTAAGCTTTTTGTAGTTGAGCTTTTAAGTATGTTTTATATTCTGTTTCTGTTGTTTCCTGCGTGGGAGCAAGTGTTGCAATACTTGTTGCAGTTGTTACTGTACTGGCGGATGTTTTACTGTCGGTGGATTTTTTTTCTTTTTCTGTTGTTGTGATTGCTGATTGTTTGCTTAATTTATAGAGATGCAACTGATGTTGCATATTGACGTCGGTTTGTTGCATTAAGATCTCTGCTGCTCGTTTGCAGGTGCGTTTGAAGATAGTGATAAACAAAGCATCGACGGGTTTTTTGAGTTCTTGCATTTTGGCTTCGTAGGCGGCCGTTTTTTTTGTGAATTCGGCTTTTTTGGCATCATAGGCTTTGTTGTCATTTTCAAATGGCGATTTTGTTGTGCTATATGCTTTTTCTAGTGATTCGAAAGCGGATTTTGCTGTTGCATACTCAGCGAGGAATTTTTTGTAATCAAATGGCTTTGCTACTTGCGCAATGATTTCATCCATCTCTGCTTTTGTATCGGCTAATTGCAGTGTTTGTGCGAGTTTTGCGACTTGTTTTTGTGTAGCGGAATGGGTTGCGGTCATTACTTAATCCTCGTTTGTGTTAGTGTAGTTGGTGGCTCACCTGTAGGGCCTATGCCACTGGTGTTGCCAATGATAGGTGTTGCTTGGAATCTAAAAGGGCTGTTAGCAACAGAGATTGGTTTGTTGGGTGTTGAATCATAGGCGATATTTGAGAAACAATCATTCGTTGGGTGAGTGCTAAATAATTCTTGCAGATGACGAAGGTCTTCTGTTTGTTTTGCCTCAATTAATGCATGTATTTTTTTTATGGCATTTTGTTTGAGTGTTGCCCGCGTTGTTTTAGGGTCTAGATGGATTGGGGGTGTTTTGGTTTTGGCAGCAGGTTGTTTATCGTCTTTGTTGATATTGCTGTTAGCTGCTGACATTGCAGTGATTGCTACGTCTTTTTGATCCTTAATGTGCGCAGGTGGATAAGTGTATAACACTATGGCAGTGAAACATTCTAGATAGCGAGATTTATCAGTGGGTTTTGCATCTTCGCAGAGTGTTAATACGTTGAAAGCATCTGTATAACAACCGCTATACTTACCAGTGTCTTTATCTTGTAATGAGAATGCGCACAAGTGTTGAAGTGTTTTTGTATCTGTGTTCGCTGGGTCATCTAAAAGAGCGCAGGCCAAAGGTGTTTTTCTAACGCTATCTCCGAAAGGATCATTATGCCACTCAATTCGATATCGTATTCTATTGTCGGTGTGATTTTTTTCATCGGTTAACCATGTGGTGAGAGCGAGATTGCCATGTCCTGCAGCATAAGCTAATGCGGTATGGCCACAATAAGTGCGGTTCAGATGTGAGTAGAGGGCAAAAATAATTTTAATGATTGCAACAGGGCAGCCAGGGAAACTTGCTGCAGCAGCTACTGGATTATATAGTTCTGAGTGCTCTGGATCGGTGCGCATATCGTGAAAACACTTGGACAAAATATTAAAAAAACTGTGATTAAGTTTTTTTGCATCGCGGTACCACTCACAATCTTCTGGAGGCAGTAATTCTAATAATACATATAATGTAGGTGTTTTGTATTTACCAATACCCGCCTGAACTTTTTCAGGAAAACCGATGTCACAGAATAAATCATATAAAACATCGATATTATTTTCGATATACAATTTGGCTTCGGCCCATTTACCGGCGTTAACTAATTCTACACATTGAGGATGGTTTTCTCTAAAGTGAATGATAACAATATTATTGGTTTGATGTTTTTCTTTTAACTGTATGAGTGTTGAGTTGTTTTTTGTATATTCGATTAGGGTAGAAAAAAGTTTATATTTATTTCCATGGATTCCTTCCAGGGTTTCATAGCATGTTTGATATTTATGTAACATGCCAAGGTGGGTTTCTTCTGTGATTAATTTAAAAGAGGCAGCACCACCTAGTGCAAGTGCTGTTTCAAATTTGCTGTCTATAGGAGTAGAATGATCTGTAATGACCAACTGCGGCGTAGGTTTACCCATTAATTCATGCATTTTATTAAATACACGTTCAGTAAGTGATGAGTCAGTAGGTGATGAGGTTGTGGCTAGTCGCCGCTGTGTTTCCATATGTTGTAAGGGAGAGGTGTCATCTGGGCCCAGTGTAGTAAATATGTGTTGGTAGGCGTTTTGCCATAGGGGATCTGTTTGTTCTTTTGTACGTTCAACAGCAATGCCTTGATCTGA
Organism: Gammaproteobacteria bacterium SCGC AG-212-F23; assembly: GCA_001644445.1. GTDB lineage: Bacteria > Pseudomonadota > Gammaproteobacteria > DSM-16500 > DSM-16500 > SCGC-AG-212-F23. Next base: position 14,361 of record LSTE01000041.1, on the reverse strand, counting down.
GTTGCGGATAAATTCAGCGGCTTCTAATTGACAATGGTGGATAAAAGTTTCAAAGAAGATATCAGCTAAATAATTTGCTATTTGTGTTGGATCGTGAATGCCAAATGATTTGGCAATATTATCTCTTATTGCTTGCTGTTCTAAATCGCTGTCAGCTAAGCGTAATGTTTTTGTTAGCTTGTGAACAATGGATGTTAATGGTGGTTCTATAGCAACGTCTAGCATTTTACTGATTTGCTTGGTGCTTATTTCAGGTTGTTCTGAGTTATCAACGTGGGCAGCGCCTGCAGAGAGTGTGCGTATAGCAGGTGTTGCAGTAAATTTGAAAGATGTAGTTTGAGTAGTTATTGCGTGGGTTTTGGCATCGTCAGGGATAGGATTTTTTTGTATGACTTCTAACGTTTTAGGGTAAGGTCTAAATAAATCGTAAAGATGTTTTAGGTCAGCTGTTTGATTATGCAATTTTAATTCAGTGATGGTGTTTGCTACTTCGGGAGCTGTTCCGTTTGCCCAATTAAGAGATGCCATGGCGTGGAAACATTTGAGATAGCGTGTTTTTGTGTTGTTTGTTGTTTGATATGTTTTAAGTAATACTAATGCGCTATTAGCATCTGTGCATGCAGCCGTAAATTCTTTGTCTTCTAAATATTGGCGGCATATTTTGCGCAAGATGGTAGTATCATCTTGGGATGATATCATCGCGCGATAGAGTGGACGTGTAGATGTTTGATCAAATAAATTTTTTGAAATGCCGTCTCGCCAAGAGGCTGTATAACGTATCTTATTTTTAGGATGTTGTTTTTCGTCAAGAAACCAATCTACTAAGGGTATGTTGTGATGACTTGCAGCCTCAGCTAAACCATTTACCATGCCATGGTGGGGTTCGTTAAGATACGGTTGCATAGAGAAAACGAGTTTTATGACGTCGACAGGGCAATTTCTGCTAGCCATGGCAGCGACAGCGTTTTTTTCGGATATCTCAGCTAGGAAATGAGATTGGTTTTGTTGCCAGCTGAAGCATCCTGTCGCGAGGTGAGATCGATACCATTCGTATGCAGCAGGCGGCAGTGATTCAAATTTTAAATAGCATTCATAATCTATTCCTAAGTCATCAAGCAAATACCATAAAGCATTATTGTTATTTTCATTGACGAGTTTTGGATACTTTAATAAAGTTTCAAAAAAATCTTCTGCAGAATGTTGGGTAGCACCTGTAGTGGCGGGTAATAGTTTTTCTTTCCAATAAATGAGGAAAATATTATTGGTTTTGTGTTTGTTTTTAAGTGAGACTAATGTTGATGAATCGGCTATTGCATGAACGCCTTTTAAAAGATTTGCAATATTATTTTTATTTTTTCTTTTGGCTCTGTAGTGTTTTTCTAATGCTTGTAAAGTATTGAGATGTGTATGGTCTGCGGCAAGCATGAACCAGTTAATGAGAGCATCTTTTTCACAAGATGTTCTTGTGACGGCTTGGTCTACTGCAGTAGGATTATAATATTTTCGATTTGCTTCGCGAAAATCACTTTCCACATGCGCAGTCATGTGGGTTTCCGGTTCTTTTTCAGGATTTTTAGGGACAGACTTTAGTATTTCGTGTATCCAGAGTGTTATATCTGTTTGAAGATTTGAGCTACCACGATTTTGTTGCATGAGGTGGTCTAGCGGTGATTGTCCTGTAGTATCTGGGATGAGTAAAACTTTGGCGCATGCTTTTTTTAATAGATTTTCTTTATACTCATGATACTCATTTTTTAATGCTTCACGTGTCTTGATAGGGGCAACGGTTACCGTTGTGGCTTTGCTGTCTGACTTTTCTCTTTCTTCTGCAGCTGCTATTTGCAATTTTAGTTGGTAGAGATGAATTTGATGTTGCATGTCTACATCGGTTTGTTGCAATAATCTTTCTGCTTCTAATTTACAGGTTTGCTTGAAAATAGAAAAACATATCTCTTGTTCTTTTAAGTCAGTAATGTGAGGGAGTTTTTTTGCGAGTTCTGCAACAGTATAGCGTTTGCTGCTAGGGGATGCCTGTGAGCTTGCCATATTTTAATCCTCGCTTTTGATTTTAGTGAGAGAATTATACACAACCCACTTGGTTTTGGCAAATATTAAGGGCTTGTCCGTGAGATCAATCCTGGATCCCGCGGACAAGCCGCGGGACGACGTTTGAGTGGCGATCAACAGTGCTTTTTCAAATGAGGATTTATCTATGCTATACTTTTTTCCACATTCACGGAGGACTTATGCCAGGCCAGAAAATTACTGTTAATGCTGATTTTTCTTTAAACGTGCCTGAGCAACCGATAGTGCCTTTTATTGAAGGTGATGGCACTGGGGTGGACATTACACCCGTGATGAAAAAAGTCGTGGATGCAGCTGTTACAACAGCCTACCGTGATACACGCAAAATTCATTGGCTAGAAGTCTATGCCGGCGAAAAAGCCGTGCAAAAATACGGTAAAGATAATTGGCTGCCCGCAGAAACCATGCAAGCCATCAAAGAGTACGTAGTATCTATCAAAGGCCCTTTAACCACCCCTGTAGGCGGTGGCATACGCTCGCTGAACGTCACTTTACGCCAAGAGCTTGATTTATATGTGTGTTTGCGCCCCGTGCGTTATTTCAAAGGTGTGCCGAGTCCCGTCAAAGAACCCTGGTTAGTTGATATGGTGATTTTCCGCGAAAATTCTGAGGATATTTATGCGGGTATTGAATGGGCGGGGGATACGCCTGAAGCCAAACAAGTGATAGATTTTTTAAAAAATACGATGAAGGTGAAAAAAATCCGCTTCCCCGAACATTGTGGTATAGGCATTAAACCTGTATCACGCGAAGGCACTTCACGTTTAGTGCGACGTGCTATTCAATATGCGATTGAAAATAATAGAAGCTCAGTCACCTTGGTGCATAAAGGCAATATCATGAAATTCACTGAAGGTGCGTTTCGTGATTGGGGTTATGAAGTAGCGAAAAAAGAATTTCATGCAACAGCAATCGATCAAGGCCCATGGCATGTGATTAAACATCCTAAAACAGGCAAAGATATTGTGATTAAAGATGTGATCGCCGATGCGTTTTTACAACAAATTTTATTGCGGCCAGCAGATTATAGCGTGATTGCAACTTTAAATTTAAATGGCGATTACATTTCTGATGCGTTAGCAGCACAAGTGGGCGGCATTGGTATTGCACCGGGTGCGAATTTAAGTGATAGCGTTGCCATGTTTGAAGCAACCCACGGTACTGCGCCTAAATACGCAGGTCAAGACAAAGTAAACCCAGGTTCTTTGATTTTATCAGCAGAAATGATGTTGCGTTATATGGGTTGGAAAGAGGCGGCTGATCTCATCCTGAAAGGCATGGAAGGCGCAATTGCGGCAAAAACCGTGACCTATGATTTCGCCCGCTTGCTGCCCGATGCGCAGGAAGTAAGCTGTTCTGGCTTTGGCGAGGCAGTTGTTAACCATTTGAAGAGATGAATGTTTTTTCAGTTTTTGGCTTTATTCTAATCTTAGTGAATCCTTGATTGTCGCAGGTTTAATATTTTTTTCTAATATAGGTTGTTTTTTGATCAATAAAATGTATAATAACTGCGTTTTTCACCCTTTCTTCATGGAATGGATTAAAATAAGGGTGTAGGTAAGGAAAAATCTTAGATTTAGTCTATAAATAAGGTAAGAGCAGCATGACTATAACAAGATCAGAATTTGAATATGAACTTAGGGAATTAGAAACACAACCTACGTTAAAAGAACCAGGATTGTTCCAAGTCATCATGCACAACGATGATTTTACACCCATGGAGTTTGTAGTGACGGTGTTGGAATTATTTTTTGGCATGGAACGCGTGAAAGCAATGAGTGTGATGCATGAGGTACATGCGCATGGAAGAGCAAGCTGCGGTGCTTATTCAAGAGATGTCGCAGAAACAAAAATAGATCAAGTGATAGAGTACGCAAGGAGGCACGATCATCCTCTACTATGCAGTGTGGAGGCTCTCTAACACATTTGGGGAAGGAGGTGTGCCATGCTAGACAAAGAGCTTGAGTACACATTAAACCTGGCATTCAAAGAAGCCAGAGCAAAACGCCACGAATTTGTGACGGTAGAACACTTACTCATCGCATTATTGGAAAATTCAGCCGCAGTAGAAGTGTTAAGAGCCTGCGGCGCAAACTTAAATCGCCTACGCGCGAATTTGGTTGAATTTACCGATAGAACAACACCGACCATTCCACCCCATATTCACGATAGAGATACGCAACCCACGCTAGGTTTTCAACGCGTATTGCAACGTGCTGTTTTTCATGTGCAATCTTCTGGTAGAACAGAAGTGACAGGTGCTAACGTGCTTGCCGCTATTTTTAGCGAACAAGAAAGTCAAAGCGTTTATCTCGTTCGTCAAGAAAATGTCAGTCGTTTAGATGTCATTAATTATATCGCCCACGGTTCCACAAAACCTCGTATCGCACCGCGTGATGGTGAACAATTCGGTGGTGCTCATTACATGGAAGAAGGGGAAGGTGGTGGTGAAGAAAGTGGTGGTAGTCCTCTAGAACAATTCACGACTAATTTGAATATGCGCGCAAAAATGGGGGTGATTGATCCTTTGATTGGTCGCTCTGATGAAGTGGAACGTACGATTCAAATTTTGTGTCGCCGACGTAAAAATAATCCATTACTTGTCGGTGAAGCCGGTGTTGGTAAAACGGCCATTGCAGAAGGGCTTGCACGTTTAATTGTTGAGAAAAAAGTACCGACAGTATTGGAAGACAGTGTTATTTATTCACTGGATTTAGGTAGCTTGCTTGCGGGTACCAAATATCGTGGTGATTTCGAAAAACGTTTGAAAAGTGTTTTACATCAATTGAAAGAACAAAAAGGCGCGATTCTTTTTATTGATGAAATTCACACAATTATCGGTGCAGGTGCTGCATCCGGTGGTTTAATGGATGTGTCGAATTTGATTAAGCCGTTATTAGCATCGGGTGATTTAACCTGTATTGGTTCTACAACTTATAAAGAATATCGCGGTATTTTTGAAAAAGATCATGCTTTAGCACGTCGTTTCCAAAAAATTGATATCAAAGAACCTTCTATTGAGCAAACTGTAGATATTTTAAAAGGTTTGCGCAATCGTTTCGAAGTGCATCATGGCGTGAAGTATACGGATGAAGCATTAGAAGCTGCTGCAAAATTATCTGCGCGATATATTTCTGATAGGAAATTACCGGATAAAGCAATTGACTTAGTTGATGAAGTAGGCGCTTATCAATATTTATTGCCAGAAGCAAATCGCAAAAAAACGATTGAAACTGTGGATATTGAAAAAGTGGTTGCTAAAATCGCAAGAATTCCTGAACGGAATGTGTCGATTTCTGATCGTGAATCCTTGAAAAATCTAATACGTGATTTGAAGATGATGATCTTCGGTCAAGATGAAGCAATTGAAACCTTAGGTTCTGCTGTGCGTCTTGCACGTTCAGGTTTGCGTGATCCGATTAAACCAATCGGTTCATTCCTCTTTATCGGCCCAACCGGTGTTGGGAAAACAGAAGTATGTAAGCAATTAGCAAAAACCTTAGGTGTGGAATTGATACGATTCGATATGTCAGAATATATGGAACGTCACACTGTTTCACGCTTGATTGGTGCGCCTCCAGGTTATGTAGGTTACGACGAAGGCGGTTTGTTAACAGAGGCCGTGAATAAACATCCGCACTCCGTGGTATTATTGGATGAAATTGAAAAAGCCCATCCGGATGTTTATAACTTGTTATTGCAAATCATGGACCATGGTACGCTAACGGATACGAATGGTAGAAAAACGGATTTCCGTCATACCATTCTTATCATGACATCGAATGCGGGTGCTGATCTTATCGAAAAAATTACGATTGGTTTCACGCAGCAAGATAGTTCTACTGATGTTGTAGGTGCGGTGAATCGTGTGTTCACACCAGAGTTTCGTAATCGTTTAGATGCTATGATTCAATTCAAAGCATTGGATACGCGCGTGATCTTGCATGTAGTCAATAAATTCTTGATGGAACTTGAAGTGCAATTAGAAACTAAACATGTCGCATTGACGATTGATGATGAAGCGCGTGCTTGGTTAGGTAAGCACGGTTACGATGCCAAAATGGGCGCACGTCCAATGGCACGTTTGATTCAAGAGCAATTGAAACGTCCTCTCGCCGAAGAATTATTATTCGGCAAACTTGCCAACGGTGGTCGTGTCACAGTAACAGTCGAAAAAGGCAAACTCAAATTTGCTATTGAAGAGTTAGCCGGCAACAACGTTCATTAAAAAAGATTTCTTCTTACCCCAGCACATACTTTTTAGTATGTGCTTTTTCTTTATGAATCTGGGGAAGGTAAAATCTTCTTTTGAAGAGGTGTTGCATAAATAATTATTTTAAATTGTTGTGATGTGCTCAGGCTGAAGGCCTGGCAGCTTCATCAGCCTAGGGCAAGCGCACGTTTTTTGTGCGCGCCGCCCTAGGTTATAGAATTCTAAAAAAAGATGCTTGCGCTGTAAGCGTAAACCATAAAAATACGGTTTGCGCCTGCAGCGCAAGCAATTTTTGGGGATGCATTGTGACCTAGGGCGGCGCGCACAAAAAGCGTGCGCTTGCCCTAGGCTAGTGGAGCAATAAGGCCTTCGGCCTAAGGATATTTTGTGCATCAACTATTAACACAATGCTCTTTGAAAAAGGGAGATGTTTATTTAGTTTTGCAATACGAGATATTGACAAATATGTCAATATCTCGTATTGCAAATATTTCAGGTACAGGGCAGAGGGGGATATTCAGCTGCCTTTTGTGATTTTTATCTTCCTACAACAATCCATCCTTTTTCGGTCCAGGTAATGTCGCGTAGTGATGCTTGATTAGCGCCTTTTAGAAAAGTTGGAAATGTAATTGAATTCCAATGGATGCCATCAGTACTGGTTAAGATAGTGGGGACAATGCCTTGATCATAGTTACCTGTTCGGCCGACAGCAACCCATTGTGATGAATGATAAACAATTTTATTTAATTCAACGGATTCAGCAGAAACCGGAGAAAGAATCTGCCAATGGGCTCCTTCATCTGTGCTGCGTATCATAACATATGTATTACTTGTTGTTCCGATGGCAATCCATTCTTTGTCATGGGCTGCGATGCTAATGAGTGATGTAATCCCGTTAGGTACTGTATGAAAAACCCAATCATTAGTGCCCGTCACAGTGGAGAAAACAACAGCTTCTCTTTCTTCAGTCGTTGCTACACCTAGCCATTTTTTACCATCCCATGTAACAAATTTAATTTGCGCGTAATCTCCTCGCATTTTAGGAGAAGCGCTTGTTAACCAATTCCAATGAGTGCCATCGTTACTGGTAAGCAAACCTGCTTCGGGTTCATCTTGGTTATTGCGGAAATAGATGGTTGCTAGCATATAAGTAGTATTGTTGGCAGCGATAGAGGAAAATCTTTCAAAACGTTGCTGAGGAATTGGTAGCATAGATTCCCATTGTTTGCCATCAGCACTGTATTCAATAGTGTAGTCACCTGGGATAACCCAACTTTTATCATTACTTGCAATACCTGGAGTGTGAGCTACTTTTGTGTAATTCTTTGTCCAAGTCGTTCCTTGGTCAGTGCTTTTTGCTACAGCTATTTCCCAAAAGCCGTGATTATAGTAGTAGTTGGCGCCAGCGCTTATTATTATCCAGTCATTATTTTTAGTGGCAACATAATAATAGGGATTCCAAGCAATAGGTTCAGGATAGGTATCTGTGTTGATAGGTGTCCACTGTGTGCCTTTTATATTGCTTTCTAATAGAATAGGGCTAGCTAAACCTAAAGGAGAATAAAGTGTTAACACAGCAAGAAAGATATATTGTATGAATCGCATTGTGATTTTCTCCTCTAATTTATTGTTATTCTTCCGGCGTTTTTTCAGGTTTGCTGCTGCCGTCACGGCTACGGAAAGAGATGCGGCCTTTGCTTAAGTCATAAGGGGTCAATTGCACGGTGACTTTGTCGCCTTTGAGAATGCGGATGTAGTTTTTACGCATTTTTCCGGAGATGTGGGCGAGGACTACGTGGCCGTTTTCCAGTTGTACGCGGAACATTGTATTTGGCAGGGTGTCTATGACAGTGCCTTCCATTTCAATTTGGTCTTCTTTTGGCATACTTCCTCAAAATAGGTGAATCGAAGTGGGAATGATACAGGAAATAGTGAATAATTCAATCATCCCCAGAACACACTCGTCATCCCCGCATGCTCTTAGCGGGGATCTCCCGTTTAGCACGAATCTCAATAAGCAGGAGATCCCCGCTAAGAGCGCGCGGGGATGACGAGATGTGCCTCGCGGGGCGTGTGTCATCTATTATTTCAAGCTTTCTAAATACTTATCCGCATCCAACGCCGCCATGCAGCCTGCACCGGCAGAAGTAATAGCTTGACGGTAAACATGATCAGCAACATCGCCCGCAGCAAATACACCAGGAACGCTAGTGGCAGTAGCGTTGCCTTCGCAGCCATCTTGGATTTTGAGATAGCCGTTTTCTAGCATTTCTAGCTGATTGACAAATAAACCTGTGTTGGGTGTATGGCCGATAGCAATAAAAACACCGGTCACATCTAAGATTTTTGTTTCACCTGAATTGACATCTTTGATACGAATACCTGTTACACCGGTTTCATTACCCAGAATTTCTTCAGTCACAGAATTCCAGGCAATAGTGACATTACCATTTTCGCCAGTTTTCTTTAACAAACGTTCAGAAAGGATTTTTTCTGCGCGGAATTTATCGCGGCGATGGATAACAGTAACATGTGCCGCAATATTAGAGAGATACAACGCATCTTCGACAGCAGTATTGCCACCACCAACAACAACGACTTTTTGATTACGATAAAAAAAGCCATCACAAGTCGCACAGCCAGAAACACCTTTACCCATGAATGCTTTTTCAGAAGGTAAACCTAGGTATTTTGCGCTGGCGCCTGTTGCAATAATAAGGGCATCGCAGGAATAAGTATTTTCGCCTTGTAAAATGAAAGGCCTTTTTTTGAGGTCTACGCTATTAATATGGTCAGCAATCATTTCAGTATTAAAACGTTCTGCATGTTGTTTCATGCGTTCCATCAATGCAGGGCCTTGTAAACCCTCGACATCTCCTGGCCAGTTATCGACATCGGTGGTTGTCATCAATTGACCGCCTGGTTCCATGCCTGTGATCATGACAGGATTTAAATTGGCACGTGCTGCGTACACTGCCGCAGTGTAACCTGCAGGCCCGGAGCCTAGAATAATTAAGCGATGATGTTTCATAAATATACTTCCAGTTATTTTTTGCAAATATGTTTCCTCGGGATTATACTCATTTTAAATTCGAAAAGGAAAGAAATAAGCAAAAGGAGCATGAATTGAAACAAGCATCTAAAAATAAATCTGAGAAAAAAACATTCACCTTGCAGATGGGGCATCGTTTACGGGAAGGTTTGCTGATTTTATCCATTGCTGCAACATTATTTTTGTTACTTTCTTTTGTGACTTATCATGGTACCGATCCAGGTTGGTCGAGCACTGGTATTGGCAATACGGTTGCTAATGCTTGTGGACGTGCAGGTGCTTTTTTAGCGGATGTTTTTTTATCTTTATTTGGTGTGTTCGCTTATGTTTTTTTGCCTATGTTAGTGTTTGCAGCTTGGGTAGGCGTTTATGAACAACCCGAAGAAGAATTTCAGTTAGGAGAATTTTCATTACGTGCATTAGGGTTTTTATTAATTATTTTTAGTGGCGCAGGTTTAGCAGGTTTATTTGTTAAAATGCCTTTTAGTCATTTACCAGTAGGTGCGGGTGGTATTTTAGGGCATTTGCTAGCGTCTGGGCTAACTCATCTTTTGAATGCAACCGGTGCGGCATTATTTTTAATAACGACTTTCTTGTGTGGTATGACTTTATTTACAGGATTTTCTTGGTTAGGGTTGATTAATGCAATCAGAGAAAAAGTGAAAGCGTTTTTTAGTCACGAAGAAACAGATGAGGATGAAGAAGAGGAAGAAGAACCTAAACCTAAAAAAATAGCAGCACGTGTAGAACCAAAAATGGTAGAAGCGAAACCAGAACCCAAAAAAGCAACGCCTATTGTTGTAGTTGACACTAAACCGAAAGCAGTAGAAGCGAAATTACCAGCACCTGCACCGATTCCTTCGAGTATTACTCTCTCTGCTGGTATGTTACCACCGTATACTTTGTTAAATCCGCCACCGCCGTCGGCAGAAAAAGCATTCAGTCATACAACGTTTGAAGAATTATCTCAGTTGGTAGAGCAGCGATTACTGGATTTTGGTGTGGAAGTGAAAGTAGAAGCCGTGCATCCGGGTCCTATTATTACTCGGTTTGAATTGCAACTCGCGCCAGGTGTAAAAGTTAGTAAAATCAGTGGGCTTGCAAAAGATATTGCACGTTCTCTGTCATGTACCAGTGTGCGTGTAGTTGAAGTGATTCCTGGTAAATCAGTGATTGGTTTAGAGTTGCCAAATGAGCATAGGGAAGTGGTAGGGTTGCGTGATATTTTTGAATCGCAGCGTTATGCGCAGTCTAAATCGCCTGTGAGTTTAGCATTAGGAAAAGATATTGCAGGTTTTCCTGTCGTGGTTGATCTTGCCAAAATGCCGCATCTTTTAGTAGCGGGTACGACAGGTTCGGGAAAATCAGTGAGCGTGAATGCAATGTTATTAAGTATGTTGTTTAAAGCAACACCTGAGCAATTGCGTTTGATTTTAATCGATCCGAAAATGCTAGAACTTTCTATTTACGAAGGTATTCCACATTTATTAACTCCTGTGATTACCGATATGAAAGATGCAGCCAATGCTTTGCGTTGGTGTGTTGCAGAAATGGATAGACGTTATAAATTAATGGCGTCTCTAGGCGTGCGCAATTTAGCAAGTTACAATCAAAAAATTGTTGATGCTGCGAAACAAGGTCATCCAATCGCAGCACCTGCGTGGTTGGTGGGTGATTCTTTAGAGCCTAAATTTTTAGAAAATTTACCTATGATTGTCGTGGTTGCCGATGAGTTAGCGGATATGATGATGGTGGTTGGTAAAAAAGTAGAAGATTTGATTACGCGTATCGCACAAAAAGCACGAGCAGCTGGCATACATTTAATTTTGGCAACACAACGTCCCTCAGTAGATGTTATCACAGGATTGATTAAAGCGAATGTGCCTACACGTATTGCGTTTCAAGTGTCTTCGCGTATTGATTCGCGCACGATTCTCGATCAACAAGGTGCGGAACAATTATTAGGTAATGGTGATATGTTATATATGCCACCAGGTTCTGGCGTGCCAGTGCGTGTGCATGGTGCTTATGTAGCAGACGAAGAAGTGCATCGTGTCGTTGCTGCTTGGCAAACTTATGGGAAACCAGAATATCTAGATGAAGTCACTGCGGGTGATAGTGAAGCAGGTGGTAGTGTGGAAGGGGGTAATGATAGTGGTGGTGAAACCGATCCGCTTTACGATGAAGCATTACGCATAGTCACGGAAACACGTAGGGCATCTATTTCTTTAGTGCAACGCAAATTACGTATTGGTTATAATCGTGCGGCCACTATCATGGATAGTATGGAAGCAGCAGGTGTGGTCAGCAGCATGGATAGTAGTGGTTCCCGTGAAGTATTAGCTCCGTCGCCGGTGGAGATTTAATAATGGTATCGACATTGAAAAATTACTAACTCATCATCCACAATATCATATATCAGCCTATGTTCTTGGTTGATGCGCCGCGACCATTTCCCAGCAAATTCAAAGCGCAAACGTTCAGGTTTACCTATTCCTTCGAATGGTGTCCGTTGTATTGCCTTAATAAGATCATTAATTTTATACATGATTTTTTTATCATTAGATTGCCAAAAGAGATAATCTTCCCATGCATGTAATGTCCATGTTAAATGTTGCACCGTGCATTTTCCTATAATTATTATTAAATTTTGTCGTTTTACTTTTCTATGAGGTTTTTACGTAGGGTTTTCTTGGATTTATATTGCTCGATACTTTCACGTAATCGTTTAGCATTGGCGGGGCTGCGTAGCAGGTATGCTGTTTCTTCGATGGCATTATAATCTTCAAGAGACATCATTACAACAGAGCGCTCATTCTTTCTTGTGATGATCACAGGTTCATGGTCATCACAGATGCGTTCCATGGTTTCTGCAAAATGTTTTCTTACGTTTGAATAGGAAATAGCTTCCATTGTTCTGTCTCACATAGTTGTACAATTAGTTGTACTTATTATAATACAGTTACAAACCATTGCAAGTCAAGGTAGAATGGGTCAATTTTGGAATGATGACAGTTTTGGGAGTTTGGAATTTATGCGGCAAATTTTATTTGGTTTCATATTATTTTTCATGAGCTTAGCAGTGTTTGCTGATCCTTCTAGTGAAGCACTAGCAGGTTTGCTGAATCAAGTACAAAACATGCAAACGGATTTTCAACAAAAAATCACGGACAAACATGGGAAAGTTTTGCAGCACTCTTCAGGTTTAATGGCTATCCAACGGCCGGGAAAATTTCGCTGGGATGTGAAGAAACCTAGCGCACAATTGATTATTTCTAACGGACAGAAATTATGGGTATATGATCCTGATTTAGCGCAAGTGACCATTCGAGTATTGAGTAAGGATTCGGGTGAAGCACCGGCATTATTATTGAGTGATAGTCAGCAAGTGTTAGAACAAAAATTTGCGATAACAACATTACAAAATAATATTTCTACCATGCGTTGGTTTTTATTAACACCTAAAAATCCAGGCAGTGTATTTGTTAATATTCACGTAGGATTTTTAAATAATATGTTACATACGCTAAAATTTCTGGATCATTTAGGTCAAACTACGGTGATTGAATTTGGTTCTGTGAAAACAAATCAGAATTTATCGTCTTCTCTTTTTAATTTTATTCCGCCGAAAGGTGTGGATGTGATTGATGAGTCAGCAAAACAATGATGCTATTGCTTATCAACCGTTAGCAGCACGCTTACGACCTACGCAGGTTGATGAATACGTTGGACAAACCCATTTATTAGGAAAAGATAAACCATTACGCAAAGCCATAGAGCAAGGTATTTTGCATTCTATGATTTTGTGGGGGCCGCCTGGTACCGGTAAAACGACTTTAGCACGTTTATTAACAGAACGAGTCAATGCGCGTTTTGAAAAAATTTCTGCGGTATTTTCTGGTGTGAAAGATATTCGTAGCGTTGTCGATACTGCCAAAGAAGCGCGTGAAAAATCGCAACAAGCAACAATTTTATTTGTAGATGAAGTACATCGGTTTAATAAAGCACAGCAAGATGCGTTTTTGCCTTTTGTTGAAGATGGCACATTGATTTTAATTGGTGCGACGACAGAAAATCCTTCTTTTGAATTGAATAATGCTTTGTTATCGCGCGCGCGTGTGTATGTTTTAAAAAAATTATCAGATGAAGAATTGTTGCAAGTCATGCAGCGTGCATTGCAATTTGTTGTAATCGATTTTCCAGATGAATTGCAAAAAATTTTAGCGCAAGCAGCAGACGGTGATGCGCGAAAATTATTAAACATGTTGGAAATATTGGTTGATTTTTCTGAAGGGGAAACGGTTAGTAAAGCATTATTAGCAGAAGTCATACAAGAAAATTTACGCCGTTTTGATAAAAATGGCGAAGCGTTTTATGATCAAATTTCTGCATTACACAAAGCCGTGCGTGGATCAGCGCCGGATGCGGCATTATATTGGTTTTGTCGCATGATAGATGGTGGCTGTGATCCTCTTTATCTTGCACGTAGGATTGTTCGCATGGCGAGTGAAGATATCGGTAATGCTGATCCGCGTGCGTTGCAAATTGCAGTGAATGCGTGTGAAGTGTATGAACGTTTAGGGAGTCCTGAAGGGGAGTTAACGCTTGCGCAAGCCGTTATTTATATGGCAGTTGCTGCGAAAAGTAATGCAGTGTATGTTGCATACAATGCAGCGATGCAAGATGTCAAAGAACATGGCTCGTTAGAAGTGCCATTGCATATCCGTAACGCGCCTACCAAATTAATGAAGCAATTAGGTTACGGTAAAGCATACCGTTATGCGCACGATGAGCCGGATGCGTATGCGGCGGGTGAAAATTATTTTCCGGAAGAGTTAATCGGGCGGCAATATTATTTTCCTACTCAACGTGGGTTGGAGATACAAATTGCGGAAAAATTGGCGCAGTTGAAAAAATTAGATAAAGAAATTATAAAATAGTATCTATCACTTACTCTAATCAAAACGTCGTCCCGCGGCTTGTCCGCGGGATCCAGAGCGTACTTGTGTCA
>LSTE01000040.1 GCA_001644445.1 Gammaproteobacteria bacterium SCGC AG-212-F23 | reverse complement strand
CTTCAGCAATTGGAGGCACGGGTTAAAGACTTGGCCAAAAAATGTGAAGGTTTAATCAAAGAAAATATCCAGTTAAAACAAGCAAAAGCATCACTCTCGCAGGAAAAAACACTATTGCTTTCAAAGTACACGATTGCTGTTAATCATATCGAGAAAATGGTCTTACAACTTAAATCACTGGAGAGGCCCACATGACTGTCGAAGCCGTTACTATTCATCTTTTAGGGAAATCATTTCAGTTAAAATGTCCTGTTCAAGAGACAGAGGCGCTTAAACGTTCTGCCATGTATCTCGAAGAACAGATGAAAAAAATTGGCGAAAATAATACATTATTGTTTGAAAATATTGTTGTAGTAGCGGCATTGAATCTTGCGCATCAATTCATGACCTTAGAAAATAGAAATCAATATTTATTACAAAACATTAATCAACGATTACAACATTTACAAAGTAAGATTGAAGGCGCATTGTTTCAACAAGCGCAATTGGAGTTGCAAGCTGCAGAATAAAACATTATTACGTGAAAAAATATTTGCATTACGACGTGCTATCGATGCAGATGTTCGGCAACGAGCTGCTGAAAAAGCAGTTGCACTTTTGCAGCAACATCTTATTTTTCAAAAAAGTCAATCGATTGCTTGTTATCTCCCTCGTGAAGAAGAATTTAATTCTATGCCAATGATCCAAGCGATTTGGCGCTCTGGTAAAAAATGTTATTTGCCAGTGTTGTTACCGGATAGATCATTAGTATTTGCTTCCTATAAGATAAACGATGCATTAGTGCCTAATCGCTACAATATTTTAGAACCTGAAAATACCGAAAGAATTCCCGCGCAACAATTAGATTTAGTTTTAATGCCATTAGTTGCATTCGATGAAAATGGCGGTCGCTTGGGCATGGGCGGTGGCTATTACGATCGCACGTTTGCTTTCACCAAAAAAGCTGTGTCCACTAAACCATTCTTAATGGGAGTTGCTTATGCGTTGCAGCAAGTGGATATGTTACCGCAAGATGAGTGGGATGTTGTGTTAGATGGCATCATCACAGAACTTGATTGTAGGCAAATATAAAAATCCCTCTTTGAAAAAGAGAAAGTTCTATGTCATCCCGAGCGTAGCGAGGGATCTCCATCTTACTGACATGAAGATTCTTGCTAAGAGCATACAGGAATATTTTATTTAGCCAGAGTTTCCAGCACTACCCGAGTGGATGCGGTGAGTAGGAGATATTGTTGTAAATGATGTTGTGCTTGCTAGTGCTATGTAAAATTCATTAATTTTTGGATCTGTTAATAAAGTATTTTCATCTATCGCGTCATGGCCTTTACAAATACCTTCTACTAAATCGGCTCTTTTGAGCTTCACTAATAAATTGAGTGTACGTCTAAATTCTATTTCGCCGAGCTGTCCTGAATGTACTTTTTCATACATTTTTTTTAGAACGTGAGCAGCATATTCGGGATATCTCGCGTTAATTTCAGCAAAAACTTTTATCTCCATGTCCTTGTAAAATGCAACACGAGCAGTTTGATAATGCAAATTGTAATAGCGTCTAGGTCTATTATCATAATCATTAGAAAAATAGGATACTACAATGGGCTTCAAGAAATCTATCTCGACAGAATCATTTGCAAGATGTAAGGCCGCATAAGTCAAAAGGTCACATTTTTCACGGGTAATTTTTTGAATTTGTTTATCGATTTCTTTTACATCCATTAAAAATGCAGGCAGGGATTTTGTTAATGTATTGGCATGTTGTGTTCTTTCACTGGCAGTCATAGCATCATCAACCATGCGCTTGAGTAATAATCGGCAGAGATGACAATGAATCGTTGTATTGCTGAGATCCTTCTGATCAACTAAAGATGTTTTTACCATAGAATTGCTGCCAACCCATCGGGAAATTCTTACACCTAAATCAACCCGCAAATCCTGAGTGACATCACATGCAGAAGAAATGCTACAACGTACAAGCTCATTAATAAATTCATCTTTATCTTTATATTGATCAAAAGATTTTTTCAAACGTTTAACAACAACTTTATTTTGATCTAGATCAAAAACCGTTATCATCTCATTCATCAAGCCATTAATTGTCGCATCAAATGCTTTTGTAAAAGCAATTCTTAGCTGTTCGAAACATTTTTCTTCTGCTTTTGTAATAGTGCCATATTTAGTGAATTGATCTTTTGTTTTTGTTCCATCTTTGTCAATCAATTCGGGATAAGCATGAGATCCAATTTTAAAAGAGCGCAACATAGCACCCGTCTCAATTCCCATCACATCGGCTACCTCAGAAGTATATTCTCGGATTGAATCAAATGCAGTTATCGCAAGTTTCAAATCGGGTATTGGAAAGTCTGGAAGATTATATACATGAAGTTTTTTGGCAAAAGAATCATCTATGACTAGCGTTGGATCATTCACTTGTAACTGTGCGCCGAGTTTACAATAGGCTTCAGTCAATTTTGAAATTTTTTCTGCCTCTGTGGATTTTGCATCTAATAATATGGTATTAATTTCATTAATTATTGTGAGAATAAGCACTGTTTCTTGTTCATTCGGTTGCTTTAGACTTTTCGGCGACTTAACAGGAGTATGTTTTACATCTTTTAGATCAGGGTTTATCGTTGTTGCAGTGGTAACAGATGCAACAGTATTGTTTGATTTCGGTGATGTATTACTAGCAGCCATAATTTCCTCGCGAATCTATTTTTATATGCGTATATAGTATACACATGCTAGCTTAAGGGAATCTTAACAGCTTGCACAAATCCATCTAAAGTTTAACTCCATGATTTTAATAAATAAATTTTATTAATCAGGTCATTATGTCCGCTTGCCTTTGGCGGGGCGCAAAATAGCGCTTGCTGCGACAATAGTGTTGTCACTGCGAGTAATGCAAGGTTTAGCTTGAAAGAGTCGGTTGCGTTGATGAGCAAATTTCAATAATTCTACGACAGGTTTATTTAATTGCGCTGCAAACCTATGTGCATTTTGTGGATCATATAAATTACCGCACAAAATTAACAACATGTGCAAAGCATCTAACTGTATTCTGATGTTTAGCGGAATTTCCGTTGGATTTTTTAGAAGTAGGAATTTAATAGTATAACGTTTTTTATATCGATGAAAATAATATTTTTTAATATCAATTAATATTTTTTTAAATAAGTCAATGTGACTATCAAGTGTTGTGATGCGCCATGCTATGGATAAATTCTGATTTTTAGATTTTAATTGTGAAAATAATGGGAGCGAAGATAATTTTTCTTCTGATGCAGCGCCTTTTTTGTCTATCGTTTTAATAGAATTCGCAGTGTCTACTATGGTTTTTTTATGAGGGATTTCTTTTGCAGAAAATTTCGTTATTAATTTTGATAACTCTGCATTTTGATTCTTTGACATTGCAATAGCGGTTGTGCAATTGCGTAAAGAGAATAAGATGGCAAGCGTAGATACGTGCTCAGTAGAGTAACTAATTTTATCTTCTTTATACTTATCAAGTATCACAAAACATTTTTCTTTAGATTTTACGCGCATTGTTTGCATTCGCTCTGCATTAAATTGCGTCGAATTATGAGGGGTTTTGCTGTCTATTTTGACATCAGTATTGTTATGCAGTGATGTTGATTTCTTGTCAACGACTAAACTAGTATTTTTAGTGTTACCATTAGATGTTGAAATATTATTATCAAGTTGATTTGATATTATTTGAGATAATGTATAAGCAATATTTGAAAATTTTAGTCTATCATTATTTAATTTATCTCGAAGTGTGTCAAAAGAATTATTGCCGATATTGGGGGGAAACTCTGTGGTGTATTCTTCCAATACTATTTCTAAATTATTGCGGTGAATAGATCCTTTACTCCAGCCAGACGCTGCATATTGAGTAGGATTTTCATCTATTTTATTGAGGTAGCCTTTAATTTCATTGTTGATAATATTTTTTATTTCATTAAATTGTTTATTTATTGATTTTTGTTTATTTTCTTGATTATGTTTTTCTTGTTGATCATGTTTTGACTTTGAGTCGGCTGATTCTGTCATAGAATTATGGGTAGCGTTAGGTGTAGCACAAGGCACAGAATTGCTGGATTTAGGGGCGGAATCACCGGTTTTGGCAGTTATAGAAGAGATAGATAATTTATCCTCATTCCGTAACATTTTAATCAATTCGGGTTGATTAAAATAAATATAAGTGTAAGGATTTCTGCAAATAGGGTTAAGTCGGTAGGGATAGGGAAAAGCGGGCATGATGGACTTGTTGCAATCGGTAACTTTGGCGGCTGCTTTTTTTGCTTCTGCATAATGATTAGTAGCAAATTGATTAATTTGAGGGTTATTATAATTGTTATCTCGAGTATTTATTATTTCAAAATATTTACTTGTTAAGTATTCATATTTAGCTAGCACTACATAATAATCATTGCTTTCTTTGACATTAATATTTGTTAGATCGGTGATGGCATTAGTAAGTATTGTGCGAATATCGATATAAACAGTTTTTGGAAAAACCGAATATTTTTTAATTTTGTATTCTGCGATTTCTTGCTCAATTTTAGCAGCAGCAATTTCAAGATACAAATTAGATAAATATAATTTTTCTTGATCAGTTTCTGCAGGATTCTTACATTTCTTAATCGCGAAATTTAAAAATAATAACACTTTGTCCCATTTAGAAGATGGTATAAAAATCTGAGAAAAATGATATATTGCAGTAGGGGAATTTATTATTTCATTATTGAGCTTTTTCCAAGTTTCATGATATTTTTCTAGTGAGGGATTAGAGCTATCTTTTTGCTCTAAGGCTGCAACATATTTTGAGAATATTTTTACAAAATCGTATATTAAATCTATAGGATGGTCATAGCCGTTAAGAGATACATTCTGCATGTATATTATCGAATTATATGCACATTCTACGATAAGAGCCCAATTTTTTTGATATTCTGCTGTTTTAATAAGTAGATTATTGCTAATTTCCCATAGCGCTGCATTATTTTTTGATCGCGTGATTTTTTTGAGCATTAAAACGGCTTCTTCTAATTGACTTGGTTCTTCTGATGTTACATAAACTATTGCTTTTATGAGGCCAACCATTTTTTTATTATGTTGATTTTCTTTTAAAGATTGTACGTTTGATGTCAGTTGTGTCTTCCATTGTTTTTCTTCCGAGTTATTTTTAAGAAATTTAATATAACATTCTACTAAATCAACTATTTCGTTATAATAATAGTATTCTGATGATATAGTGGAATTGTTAATGACAGATAATCCTTTCAAGAAAACGGATTCTATGGTTTTGCTATTCTCAGATGAAAATGGTTGTTTGCATAATTCGGCTAATTTTTTATTTACGTCTTGCAATTGCTGAGTTTGTTGAATGTTAGGTTTGTTTTCTTCACTATTAACAGTAGGTTGGGCTAATGTTGTTAGCTGTTCTGAAGAAATACTTTGGGAGGCGCTCATTTGCTATTCTCTGAGTAAATTTACTTATTCTACAGAAAACATGCTTAAGGAAAAATTAAGAGCACCTCTATAAGTCACTTTTTTTTGCGAAACTTACAATCAAACCCGCATCTAAAAATTTTTTTAAAATGATAGCTGCCTGGGTGGGGATATCTTCTTGTTTTTTAACGAAATCGCTTAATCCTTCGCAGATGTTGCCGAAATTTTTTCCTCTTTGTAAGGCATCTAGAAAGTAATTTTCTTCTTTAG
This sequence comes from Gammaproteobacteria bacterium SCGC AG-212-F23, assembly GCA_001644445.1. Taxonomy (GTDB): domain Bacteria; phylum Pseudomonadota; class Gammaproteobacteria; order DSM-16500; family DSM-16500; genus SCGC-AG-212-F23. The sequence goes on along the minus strand of LSTE01000040.1, from coordinate 15,062 downwards.
GTAAAGAGCAAAATTGTGTTTCCAATTGCTTGCGCCACAATATCCAGGGTGTATGGGGGAATATTTGTTTCAACTTAGGTGATCGAGTTTTTTCGTAAAAAGCTTTCCATACTGGTACTATGTTCCAAGAAAAGTCCATGCGTCGTAAAGAAGGTGTTAATTGAAACGTGAGTGTTGGCCAAGCATCAAAAGGGATTGCTGCCATGCTTTCGATAGTGACGGGTTCTGCATTTTCTGCATCAAACACTTCTGTTAATAACCATTCGAATATAGCTAATTCATGGTAGAAGTCGGATGTTGCAAACATTTTACAAAAATGTGCACCATACCAGCGAATTGATTTGAAACAAGAAGGTTCAGATTGAATATACTCATGCGCGAGTGTTGAAAATTTTTTATCGCCTAACTTGGCATACAATACAGGATAATCGATAGTGAGTGATTCGATAAGACGTAGATAGTAGGCATCGCGATAAATGTTTAAGCGTTCATCGGTAGGCGTTTTTATATCACTAACAATGCAATCGCGAATATGAATTTTATCATCGCAAATATAGTCTTGAAATTGCTTTTGTAATTTTTGTAAATTAGGCAAGAGAAAATTCCTCCGCTAATATTTTTTTGCAAATGGCTTTTGCTTGGCCTAACTCAGTTAATAATTCATCCAATTCTGGAATATTGTCATCGCGTTCGATCATGGTGGATACGAAACCAGTATGTTTTAATGTGTTTGCATACAAATCCCATACTTCAGCAGGCACAGGAGCATCGTGAGTATCAATAATATAATGGCCTTGTCGCGAATGGCCAGCAAGATGAATTTGATAAATACGTTCTACGGGTAGATGATGAATATAATCGAGTGGATCAAAATGATGATTGACTGAGCTAACATAAACATTGTTTACGTCTAATAATAAAAGACAATCTGCTTTTTTTGCAATCGCTGCAAAAAATTCCCATTCAGTCATTTCTGAATGTTGATAAGTTAAATAACTGGAAACATTTTCAATTAATAATTGTTGGCCTAAAAATTCTTGAACTTGTTGTATGCGATTGGCAACGTGGTTAATGGTTTCTTCTGTGTAGGGAAGTGGTAATAAATCATGAAGATTTTTGCCATTAACGCCTGTCCAGCATAAATGATCAGAAACCCAGGCGGGTTCAATACGTTTTGCTAAATTTTTTACTTCTTGCAAATAAGTAGTGTCCAGCTTGTCTGTACTACCTATCGATAAAGAAACACCATGCATGACTAAAGGATAGTGTTCGCGAATACGATCTAGATAATGCAGTGGTTTACCACCGGGGACCAAATAATTTTCAGTTAAAATTTCAAACCAATCGATCTTGGGTTTTTTTTCGAGAATAGTTTCATAGTGCTGTGATCTTAAACCTAGGCCGAAACCTAAGATCTTTTTTTCAGAAGAAGTTTGCATATAGTATTAGGTCTTGCAGAAATGAAAGAGTGCGTATCATCATAACGCACTCTTCATCGATGTGAAACATTATTTTGATGTTGTAGCGCCATCAGCTGGAGCAGAAGCAGCAGAGCCGTCTGCAGCAGATTCAGTAGCTGAACCGCCTTTTTTAGCGCAGCGTTTAGCTGACATCATTTTCATGCCTTTACCTTTGCATGCGTTTTGGCCTTTGCAAGCATTGCTCGCTGTTTTGCAAGCGCTTTTACCTTTGCAAGAATTTACGCCATAGCAAGGTGCTTTACCACTATCAGCGGCAACAGAAACAACAGGTGTCAACGCAAATACGGCTGCTGCACCAACTGCTAATGCTATGCTGGTCATTTTTACTTTCTTCATACTTTCTCCTTAATGCATTAAGAAATGGATAATTAATGTAAATCTTGTCCCATATCCATGATGAGACGAACTTATTATAGGAATATAATGGGTATTTTTCAATGAGTTAGATAAATATCTTATTTTTAAAAATGATATTAATCTATCATTAAATCTTCAAAAAAAGCTTAATAGATTAAAATTTATATGTTTCTAAGTCTTTTTTTCGATGCGTTGATAAAGTGCTGTCAGTGTTGTTGTCTTGAGTATGTGGTTTTTAATAGTGGCTAATAGGGATGGTCCATCCATTCCTGCTGTAACATTCAGAGAGATGTCGAGTGCATAAAGGGTAAAAATATAATGGTGTTGGGTGCCTTGTGGCGGACATGCACCAAAATAATTTGTTTGGCCTGTGCTGTTTTTTCCAAGCAAAGTGTCGCCTGGTAAAATTTCTATGCTGCGCGCTAATGATTGAGTGTCACTAGGTATATTGTATAAAATCCAATGATAGAAGGTCCCTTGTGGCGCATCGGGGTCTGTAAGCACTAAGGTAAATGATTTTGTGCCATTTGGAGTATTTGTCCAAGATAGTTCTGGCGAAACATTTTCACCGTCGCAAGTATAAGCAGCAGGCAATTTTGCATTATCTGAAAATGCCGAAGATTTTAAAACAAAGTCATCCGCAAAACTTGCAATAGAAAAAAATAATCCTGCAAATAAGATCAATATTCTCATTATGGTTTACCTATAACAACAGTGCTATTCACAGATGGAGCGCCTGTTGCCGGAGCACCTGCTTTGACGGGTGCTTTGCATGAGCCGCCACCGCCGCCTCCACCACCTCCACCACTCGTAGGTGGTGGCGTTGAAGAAGGCCCACCACCAGTGCCAGCGGATGTGACTGCTGCTGCAGCCGCAGCATTATTGCTTGTTTCAGATGAGCTGGGTGTTGGTGTAGCCATAGGTACTCCACTACTGGAACTTGATGGAGTAGGTGTAGCCATAGGCACTCCACTCGGAGGAGGCGTCATTTTGATGGGAGCAGGTGCTGTTGGAATAATGCCTGGCTGTGATTTAAATATTGCTGGTGGAATTTTTAGCGGAATAGGGCGTGCATTAATTGAGTTAATTTGTGCAGATGATTGTCTTTGAGGATCTAATGAAATAGTCCCGCCTTTATTGGCAACATCAATGATGCCGCGATTAATTTGTACGAATAATTGATTTCTATAATAAACGGAATAATCTGTGCCGCGAATACCGATGGTTGCGACGGGTGTTTTAGCGGCATAACCTTCAGGATTGTTTTTTGCGATTGCACCACTAATCGTTCTGAATCCACCTTTGGCAAGTTCCATGATGTTTTTGTCTTCTTTGGGTTTTGCGTCTTTTTTATATTTGTATTCACTCATTTTTAATACTGTATCTTCACGTAACGTCATCAAGCTACCATCAGTAAAAGTGATTTGACCGCTGCCTGTTTTATCGGTGACTAGAGTATCTTGTTCATATATATAGTCGGCGCGTTTTAATGTGCGTCCTAAGCTTTTGCTTGAAATAGCTTTCATTGTACCTTTGACCCAGACTATTTGGCCTATAGTAGGGACTTCTTGGGTGTTTTCTGCGTAACCTAGTGAAACGAAACAGAAAATGAGTCCAAGGAGAAGAATGCTATTTTTAAATCGATTTATCATATGCTTACCTCTGCTTTAATTATAAAGCATTATATCGTTTTCTCAACCTTAAATGTACGCGCACACAACTCTATATTATGTAAACGTAAAAAATCAACCGCCTGAGTAGCAAGAAAACTTGAAATTGCTTGAGTTTCAGTGTCTCTTTCAACAAATGATTTGTCTGTAAATAGGCTTAAAAAACGCTTTCGTGAGTGTCCTACAAGCAATCGAGTGCCTAATGATTTAAAAGTCGCTATATTTTGTATCAAGGCAAGTGAGTGCTCAGGGTTTTTTCCAAAACCTATACCTACATCAAAAATAATTCGTTGTTTTGCAATACCTTGTTTTTCTAATAGTGCTAAACGTTTTTCCGCCCAATTATAAACTTGTGTTACAGGATTTTCATGTGGGGGCAGCATATGATGAATATCAACCGGTATGCCACGATGATGCATGAGAATTAAATCACAATTTGTTGCGGCAATGAGTTCTCGCATTGCTGGGTCATCGAGTCCGCTGACATCATTAATCCAATCGATGCCTAAATCCAGACATTGTTTAGCAATGGCGACATGACGTGTATCGACACTGATTTTGGGCGGCAGCAGAAAGTGCTTACGATTTTCTAAAATAAATTTTAATGTAGGTAATAATCGTTGCCATTCTTCTTTTTTATCAACTGGTTTTGCGTTTGGGTTAGTTGCTTCTGCGCCTATATCAATAATTTCCGCGCCAGATGCAATACATAGTTTTGCATGTTCTAATGCATGATGTTCATTACAATAAATACCATCTTTAGAAAACGAATCGGGTGTTAGATTTAAAATTCCCACAAGTTGTGGCGTATCAATTCTATGAGGAATTTGACGGGTGTGTAACGGTGCTTCTCCGCTAAAACGTGAACCCCAAAGCGCTGCAATTTCTGCAGCCGTTTTTCCTTGGCAAGTATTTTGCAAAGGATAAATCCATTCAGGTGCTACATCGGCTAGCGGCCACAATGCAAACGGGCGTAAGTGTAATTGTTCATGAGGAATATGTAATTTCTCATCGTATAATATTTCATTGTCCCAGGCCAAAATATCGATATCGATGGGACGAGGCGACCAACGTTTTTCTGTTTTACGGCCGAATTGTAATTCTATATTTTTAGTGTGTGTTAATAATTCGTGCGGCGTGAGTGTGGTTTCGCAGCGTAGTGCTAAATTGAGATAAGGAATATTCCAGGATTCTTCCGCATTTTCTGGTAGTAATGCGTCTGAAATGTACACGGGCGAAACTTTTTTGACAGAAAAATTGGGAGTTTTTTTCAATAGAGTAAGCGCTTGTCGCAAATGCTGCAAGCGATCGCCTAAGTTACTGCCTAATCCCAAGATGACCATAAAAAATGTTCCATAAAATTGCGTAATTTTGCCATTTTTTTAAATATTATTCCAATGCCCTGATCTCGACCCTTTTAGACAATTTAAATGGAGGTGGTGAAATCTCCATAGCAGAAACTGACTGTGTTGAGATGTGCAATGGGCGGTTTTTTGGAGACTTCTACAGTTATTTTTAATTCAGGATGAGAAGATTTAATTAATTGATAAATTTTATGGCCTAAATGTTCGATTAATTGAAATTCATGATGGGCGATAGCATTATCGAGTATTTTTGTTATTGCAGCATAACAAACAGTGTCTTTAATATTGTCGGTGAGACATCCTTTGGGTGGCGTAGGAAAAAATATATTAATATTGACCGAAATAAATTGCTCTGTAGCACGTTCTTCGTCAGTGCAGCCTATGCGTACGGGTAATTTTAAATTTTGTAATTTTAACATTGTTTGTAAGTTTGGTTTCATTATTTAATTATCTTAGTAATTGCACTCATAATATCAGGTGCCAGTCGTGATTTAATATGGACAGCTTCCAAATTTTCAATTAATTGTTCTTTACGTGTGGCGCCGGTAATGACAGAGCTGACATGTGGGTTTTTCAGACACCAAGCGATAGCGAGTTGTGCGAGTGTGCAGCCTAATGTTTCAGAAATTTTTGTAAGTTGTTTTACTTTATCAACTTGATCTTTAAAATCACTGGGAATTAACCAAGCTTCTTTTCCTAACCGGCTTTCCTGGGGGATACCGTGATTATATTTACCAGATAAAATGCCAGAAGCAAGAGGGCTCCAGGTGGTTGTGCCCATGCCGTATTTTTCGAATAAGGGTAAATAATCTTTTTCTAAATGATCACGAAAAAATAAATTATATTTAGGCTGTTCCATCGAGGGTTTCATGCAGCCGAGTTTATCTGCAATTTCGTAAGCCGTTTGAATTTGTTCACAAGTCCATTCAGAAGTGCCCCAATAAAATGCGTAACCATTACGAATTAAATAATCCATAGCGAGCACAGTTTCTTCAATTGTTGTGTCTAAATCAGGCCTATGGCAATAAAGTAAGTCTACATAATTGAGTTGTAATCGTCGTAAAGAATTGCGTGTGCCTTCAATTAAGTGTTTGCGCGATAACCCTGTGTCATTAGGTCCATTCCCGCCCCAAAAAATTTTAGTAGAAACCACCACATCTTCGCGCCTAAAACTCTTAAGCACTTTTCCCATAATAATTTCCGCTTCCCCGTGTGCATAACCTTCAGCATTATCAAAAAAATTCACACCGTGATCATATGCAATATGCATCAATTCTTTAGCTTCTTCAAAACCCACTTGTTTTGCAAACGTAATCCAAGACCCAAACGACAACTCGCTAAGTTTAATGCCCGCTTTTCCGAGTTTATTGTAGTGCATGAAGATAGCCTTTAGTGGAACCTGGAGGAAAAAACGTCTTTGTACCCTATCCTAGAGATTTCTAGGAAAGTACACCATCCGGTGCCGGTACAAAAACTGTGTAACAGTATTGTAACTCTCAGGAAAATACGGTCAAGTTTAGTTTTACAGTTATTTCTAATATATTTCAAATGCTCGAAGATCCTTATTAATGCAAGTTTTTTTGTAATAACTGAGTCATATCACTGGATTTGAGTGGGCCTTCTCCAAAATAAAATCCTTGCATGGTTTGGCAATGATACTGGATGAGTAACTGAAGTTGCTTGTCTGTTTCTACGCCTTCTGAAATCACGTTTAAACCTAAACTGTTACCTAAAGCTATAATCGATTTAACAATCATCGCATCATCAGGGTCTTTATCAAGAACGTCGATAAATGATTTATCTATTTTTAATGAACTAATAGGTAAGTTTTTCAATCGACTGAATGAAGAATAGCCTATACCAAAATCATCGATTGAGATACTAATGCCAATATTTTGTAATTTCTCAAAAATAGGATCTATGTCAATCGTACTTGTCATCACTGCTGTTTCTGTCAATTCCAGCACTAAGTTTTTAGGAGACATTTTTGTATCATTAAGAATAGAAGTGAAGGAATTGATAAAACGATGTTCTGATAATTGTTTTGGAGATAGATTAACAGAAAGTTTTAAATCATTCGTTATTAGACCATTAGATTGCCATATGACATATTGAAAGCATGCATTTTTCAGTACCCATTCCCCAATTTGAACAATGATCCCGCTTTTTTCGGCAATAGGTATAAAATCATTTGGCGATATCAATCCTAATTCAGGGTGTTGCCAGCGTAACAAAACTTCCATGCCTATGATTTTTTTATTGGGTAAATGATATAGCGGTTGATATACCAGGAAAAATTGATTTTCTCCTATCGCCATGGGTAATATACTTTCTAATTTAGATCTATACATAAAAGAGGAGCTTAATTTATCAGAAAAAATTTGATACTGACTTCGACCCAATTCTTTGACAGAATATAAGGCAATGTCAGCACTTTTAATTAATGATATTTCATCCGTTCCTGCGCGGGGGGAAATAGCAATACCTATGCTAATTGTCACATGGAAGTAATGGTTTTCGATTTTGAATGGTTTGTTAAAACGGTTAATTAACGTTTCAGCTAAGTTTTTAACGTAAGTTTCGTCTGCAATATCAGTTAATATGATAACAAACTCATCTCCTCCAAAGCGAGCAACAAAATCTTCTTTACGTACAGTCTCTTGTAATTGTTTGGCAATAATCATCAATAATTGATCGCCAATATGGTGACCAAATGTATCATTTACGATTTTGAAATTATCTAAATCAAGCATCATAATGGCTAAAGAAGTATTCATGTGAGATGATTTTTGAATTTCATTTTTTAAAGTATCTATAAATGCTGATCTGTTATGTAAATTAGTTAATGTGTCATGATTTGACAGGTAGAGTATTTCATCTTCTGATTGCTTGCGCTCTGTCAAATCACGCGTCACTTTTCCAAAGCCAAGTAAATGATGATTAAAATCATATAATGGAGTGATAATTGTGTTAGCCCAAAATTTTGAACCATCTTTGCGTATACGCCATCCTTCATCTTCATAATGGCCATCTTTTATTGATCTTTCCAATTCTTTATCTGGGTAGTGTTCCTTGATTTTCTGTTCTGTAAAAAATACAGAAAAATGTTTACCTATAATTTCATTAGCTTTATATCCTTTAATTCGTTCCGCTCCTTTATTCCAGCTTGTGACATAGCCATTAGGATCTAAGATTATGAAAGCGTAATCCTTGCAATTATCAATAAATAATCGCAAACGTTCGTCACTCTCTTTTTTATTACGTTCCGCACGATTTCGTTGAATTAAATAATAATTTAACAAAATTAGGGTTAACAAAATTAAAATTTCGCTCAGACTAGCTACCAAGATAAAAATAAAATTACTTGTATTGGCATGTGATTGATAAATTTTTTCTCTTTTTTCTAATAAGTTTTTTTCTTCATGTTCTATATTATTTATTATATGTGAAATAGATTTTTCTAACTCGAATTGATTTTTGTCGGATAGCGATAATGTTTTTAAAGGACTTTGGTTGTTTGATAAAAACATAAGTCTTTCTTTTACCAAAGGCTCTAGCGTGTCCATATTGTGTTGTTGAATAGGATTATCTTGTGTTAAATGGCGTATGAGAGACATGTTATTTTGAATTTTATTAAGCGGTATTGAAACTTCTTTCGAAGTTAATGTTTGGTGTAAAATGAAAGATTGATAAATTTGCAAATCTAAATTGCCTAGTTCTATTTGCAAATTGGTAGATGATTCTAGGACGCTATTTGTATGGGAGACCCAGCCGCTTGCATTGATAGATTCCTGCATTTGTCGATATGCTAATATATTGCTAATGGTTAATATGATTAATGCGATGATTAGTAATACATTAATGTAACTTTCCCGAATAAACATACCCATTATAATATCCCTTTATTGTATATCAAAATCCAAAACTCACCACTTCCCGAATATTTTCTGCCGATAAAATTAACATGAGTAAGCGATCAAGTCCTAAGGCAACACCTGAGCAATCAGGTAAGCCATGGCTTAATGCGGCTAGGAAGTGTTCGTCGATGGGAATGGGTGAGAGATCTAATTTATTGCGTTGATGCAAATTATTTTCAAAGCGACGACGTTGTTCATCGCTGTCTTGTAATTCGTGAAAACCATTGGCTAATTCTATACCTTTGTAATAGACCTCAAAACGCGATGCAACAGGAGGATCTTCATTGCGAATTTTAGCAAGCGCTGCTTGCGAGATAGGGAAGTCATATAAAAATACTGGATGATTATTTGCAAAATGGGGTTCTATGCAATGCGTCAATATTAAATCTAACCAAGCATCACGATCTGTGATTGTTGAGTTGACAAGGATACCATTTTTTTTCGCGCAAAAAGATAATTCTTCTAGTGATGCAAAATGCGGATTAATGCCAACCGTATTTACAAAGGCAGCCGCATAACTTAAACGTTCCGCTTTGCCCTTATTTAAAACTAATTGTAATAAATCATCCATCTCATTCATTAAATCATGATGATTAAAATCAGGTCTATACCATTCCAGCATGGTAAATTCTGGTTGGTGAAATGTTCCAACTTCACCTTGGCGAAATGCTTTGCAAATTTGAAAAATGGGCCCACTACCTGCAGCAAGCAAACGTTTCATTGCGTATTCTGGTGATGTTTGTAAATATAAAGTTTCTTGAATCTGACTGCCAGTTTTTTGAAAAATTGCTGGAATGCTTTGAATATAAGGATCAGTCACCGATGTAGATGATAACAAAGGTGTTTGTACTTCAAGTACATTACGTTTAGAAAAAAAATCACGAACCTGCGCCAATATTTTTGCGCGTGTGTGTAATGTTTTAAATGAAGCGGTAGGTTTCCAACTCATTCTTTTACTCGGGCAACATAACTACCATCGCGGGTATCGACTTTAATAAGTTCGCCTTGTTGTACGAACAAAGGCACGCGCACCACAGCGCCTGTTTCTAATTTTGCAGGTTTGCCGCCACCGCCTGATGTGTCACCGCGCACGCCTGGATCTGTTTCTGTAATTTTTAGAATAACAAAATTCTGTGGCGCAACACCTAAAGGTGAGCCATTCCATAAAGTTAGAACGCATTTATCTTGTTCTTTCAACCAAAGTTTTGAATCGCTCACTTGTGCTTCGTCCATTTGATATTGTTCAAAAGTATCTCCGCACATAAAATGCCAGTGTGAACCATCGTTATAAAGATATTGTGCCTCAATATCTGTTACATCAGCGGCCTCGATAGAATCACCTGATTTATAAGTGCGTTCGACTACGCGTCCTGATTTGAGATTACGGTATTTAATGCGATTAAATGCCTGACCTTTGCCCGGTTTAACAAATTCATTGTCTACAATTGCACAAGGATCATTATCGATCATGACTTTCATGCCGCCGCGAATTTCACTGGTTGAATAAGATGCCATTTTTTTCTCCGAATTTACGTTGCGGCTATAATAATCCTAAAAATAATAATTTCCAATTTTTACTTTATTCTAAAAATACGTCGTCCCGCGGCTTGTCCGCGGGATCCAGCATTTAACGCTAGATCCCTAAAAAGGATATGAAGCCTATTTAATTTGATAAATTACCCCATTAAAGATCAAATTGTGATCAGTCAATCTTGTTAAAAAACGCATCTTCAGGTGTAATAAAGGTGTAGCCAATCAAAAGGATGCCTGATGATGAGCTCCTCTTTTAAAGATAATCTTCGCAAAGGTCTAATCCAACGTTTTGGCGAAAAAAAGGGCGAAGAATTAGTACGAAAATACGCGAATGCATTTCCGCATCATTATCAAGATGAGCAAGCACCCGAAGCGGCAGAACACGATGTTATTTTATTAGAGCAACTTTCACCTGAAAATAAATTATCTGCAAACTTATATCTCTGGAAAACCGGAGAACATCCACTGCATTTGAAATTATTACAATTAGGCGAACCTATTACGCTTTCTGATATTTTACCGGTATTAGACAATATGGGGTTACGTACTTTCAACGAACGTCCTTATAAAATTACGTTAGCAGATAACACAATTGCTTGGATTAGTGATTTTGGTATTGAAGTTTTAGGTCAAAATGAAATCAATATTGAAGCAATCAAACCTATATTTATTGATGCATTGAAAAAAATTATATTGAACACGACAGAAAACGATGGTTTTAACGGCTTAGTATTGAAAGCCAATCTCTCAGAAAAAGAAATTACTATTTTGCGTTCTTACGCGAAATATATGCAACAAACCGGATTTCGCTTTAGTCAGCATTATATCGAGAAAACATTGGCTTACCATCCCGATATTGCCTGTGATTTAGTAAAATTTTTTCTGCTTAAATTTGATTTAAAGAAAAAATCAGCCGATGTCATTTCTGCACAAGAAGAAGTGATTAAGAAAAAATTAGAATCTGTTTCTAGTTTAGATGAAGATAGAATTTTACGATATTTTTTAGAAATCATGAAGGCCACATTACGTGTCAATTATTTTAAACAAGAAAAAATGAATTATTTATGTTTTAAATTAAGTTCTCACGAAGTGCCGGAATTACCTTTGCCGCGACCTTTGTTTGAAATATTTGTTTATTCACCGCGGTTTGAGGGGATTCATTTGCGCAGTGAAAAAGTGGCGCGTGGTGGCATACGTTGGTCGGATAGACGCGAGGATTTTCGCACGGAAATTTTAGGTTTGATGAAAGCGCAAAAAGTTAAAAACGCTGTTATCGTACCCTCCGGTGCCAAAGGTGGTTTTGTATTAAAAGCAGTGCCGGCAAATGCAACACGCGAAATATTACAAAATGAAGTGGTGTCATGTTATAAATTTTTTATTAGTGCATTGCTAGATTTAACTGACAATATTAAGAATGCAAAAATTATCCGTCCTGAAAATGTGTTATGTTATGACGATGAAGACCCTTATCTCGTGGTTGCTGCAGATAAAGGAACGGCGACATTTTCAGATACAGCAAATAGTATTTCTGCTGCTTATGATTTTTGGCTAGGCGATGCGTTTGCTTCTGGTGGATCTAAAGGTTATGACCACAAAAAAATGGGCATTACTGCACGCGGTGCCTGGGAATCAGTGAAACGACATTTTCGCGACAGTGAAATTGATATCGATCAAGATTTCACGGTAGTTGGTATTGGTGATATGAGTGGTGATGTATTCGGTAACGGTGCTTTGTATACGCCGCATATTAAATTAGTTGCTGCTTTTGATCATAGGGATATATTCCTGGATCCTGATCCAGATACTGCAAAAGCTTATGTCGAACGTAAACGTCTTTTTCAATTGTCTGGTTCTTCTTGGGCAGATTATGATTCCAAATTAATTTCTAAGGGCGGCGGTGTTTTTAAACGCTCGAGTAAATCTATTTCTCTGTCACCTGAAATAAAAAAAGTATTGGATATTAAAGAAGATGCATTAACACCCAACGAATTAATTCGCGCGCTTTTAAAAGCACCTGTGGATTTATTATTTAATGGTGGGATAGGAACTTATGTCAAAGCCAGTACAGAAAGTCATGCAGATGTAGGCGATAGAACGAATGAATTTGTGCGCATTAATGGTTGCGAACTACGCTGCCGCGTTGTCGGCGAAGGCGGAAATTTAGGATTTACGCAATTAGGCCGTGTTGAATATGCATTACAAGGTGGTTTGATCAATACGGACTTTATTGATAATTCCGCAGGTGTTGATTGTTCAGACCATGAAGTCAATATTAAAATTTTATTAAATCAAGAAATGGCAAAAGGTAATTTACAAGAGGCAGATCGTGACATCTTACTTGCCAAAATGACCGAAGAAATAGCAGCGCTTGTTTTAAACGATAACTATCATCAAGCACTCGCGATTAGTAATGCAAAAATACATGCAACAGAATATTTACCTTTATATCAAACTTACATTAAAGAATTAGAAACGTCAGGTTTTTTAGATAGAGCCGTGGAATTTTTACCTGATGATAAAAAAATACTAGAACGCAAAGCAGCTGGTCGTGGTTTGATGGCGCCAGAATTAGCTGTGCTTTTAGCCTATACAAAAATTTATATTAAAAACGAATTACTCAAATCCAATTTGCCTGAAGATGGATTCTACGCACGTATGCTGGAAACAGCATTTCCAGAAACTTTATGTAAGATATACGGAAAAAATTTACGCGAGCATCGTCTTTATCGCGAAATCATTAGCACGCAATTGAGTAATCAGATAGTTAATAATATGGGTATTACATTTGTTTATCGTATGCAAATTGAGACAGGAGCAAGTGTGAGTGATGTAGTAAGAGCTTATAGTATTACGCTTAACATTTACAGCATCGCTGCATTTCAAGAGCGTGTCGAATCACTGCGTTCAAAGATACCATTAAAAACTCAGTACGAATTATTCGGACATATCCGACGTTTACAAAATCTATCAACGCGTTGGTTTTTACGTAGTAATCGTTTGAATGGTCAAGTAGGCGATATCATTAAACATTATGCAGCTCCTATTAAAGAGATAGAAACTTATGTGCCAAAATTAATGGTAGGTACTACTCGGCAATATCTTGAGATGCTGACAGCGCAATTTATGAAGGCAGGTTTAGAAGAAGATTTAGCCGAAAAAATCGCGGTCAATCGTGCACTTTATACCGCACTCAATATTATTGAAGTTGCAACAGAACATCATTTTGATTTAAAAAAAACCGCGAAAATTTATTTTGATGTAGGTCGCGACTTTAATTTAGTTTGGTTTCGCGATCAAATTGCGAGCGATAATCGTGAAGGTCATTGGAATTCTTTAGCACGACTGACCTTGCGTGATGAGTTAGATATTTTGCAAAAGAAACTGACGGTAGTGATTATGAATTGCGGTCAAAAAGAATTGGATCATGCCAAATTGAATGGTTCGGTGATGGAGCGATGGAATAAAATTCTGGCGCTTTTACATGGTAGTGCGACAGTGGATTATGTGATGTTTTTTATCGCATTACATGAGTTGGCCGATTTAATTAAAACAGTCTAATGTTCTTGGAAGTCTCCGTGCGGGTGTTGTTGCGAGACTTGTCCGGCGTCTGGATCCCGCGGACAAGCCGCGGGACGACAACATCAGGGAAATTTAGTATCCAGGATCACACAAAGGCTTGAGCAATATTGTGGTATTATTAAAAAAACTTAAGAGAAAATATCTTGCACTCTCCAATATTTTTAGATTAAAATAGAGACAAATTTTAACTACAAATGGAGTACATTCATGGCTATCTCTCAATCTTATATATTTCGAGGGTCTGAAGCAACAGGCAAAGTACCATTAACGGCTCTTGTAAATAAAAATCCGGCTATCAATAAGGCACGATACATGCCAACCGAAGTTAAACCTCCTGAGACAACAACCTCCATCGGCATCATGTTAGCAGCAAATTCAGTGGCTTCACCTAATCCATTAAATTGGAGAGATCATAGTAGTGATTCTCGTTACGGAGCAATGGATAACTCTAATACTTCTAGTTGTCTGAGTAGCATACTCAGTTGTCTTGGGCGTGTTTGTACGTCTGTTAAATTATCTTGTCATATTGGATTTTATGTAATGAGTTGTAGCAATCCATCGGAGTTTAAAGAGTTAGCCAAGAAACACTGTTGTTCTTGCGATGAAGGTATTTTACAACGTTATGATACCGGTGATATCGAAGCCGTTGTTCACCATGAAGAGGAACCAATAACATCGCCTCCTCTTACGCGGAGCATGAGTAGATAGAATATTCTATTTGGATGTATGTTCATACACTCCATCCCAATTAGTAGGCGGTGGATTATTTTCAAATTCACTAATGCGTGATAGATACAAAGAGTAGAGTTTTACATTAGGATGCGTTTGATGTAACTCCGAAAATTTTTGCTTAGCACTATTCCAATTCTGTTTAAAATAATCATTCAACGCTTGATCCGATGATTGTACCTCATCAAGCAATGCCTTATCGGCTTGTTCTTGTTTACAAACCACTTCAAATATAGCAATACCTAATTTTTTCCCTTTAACACGGACGCGATCCAGTTGACGTAATAAAATACCATTCGTTAATTTCATCGTATTTTCTGTCGTCATGACTTTAACGCCATAATATTTTGATAGGCTTTCAACACGCGATCCTAGATTCACCGCATCACCTAACACAGTATAATTGCGACGAAATTTCGATCCCATATCGCC
>LSTE01000039.1 GCA_001644445.1 Gammaproteobacteria bacterium SCGC AG-212-F23 | reverse complement strand
TTTTTGTTTGAGTCGCAAAAATCGCGCCAAAAGCAATATAAGAGGGTCTTACCGCATGTGCACGCGCTAATTCATAATAATTATGTGTGCTGATGCCAAGACGTAATCCCGCGTGTTGGATTGCGGATATCGATGCGGTTGTTAAATCTTCTTGCCCCAAATGGACGCCATAGGCTTTATGGCGTATCGCCAATTCCCAGTAATCATTGATAAACAACCTGGCATGATATTGATTGGCGAGTGTAATGCTTTTTTGGATTTCTTTTTCGATAAACATAAGGTCTTTATTTTTAATCCGCAATTGGATAGTCGTGATTCCTAGCGGCAAAAGCCGCGCCAACCATTCGCTATTGGGAACGATAGGATACAAACCTAACGGCGTTGGGCCGCAATCTTTACAAACAAAAGGTTCTATCGAAAAAGGTTTTAAAGCAGCATAGGGTAAATCTTTTTGTTGTAATGCTGCGTATGTGTGGTGTAACCAAGGTTTTGTACTTTCGCGGATGGCTTGGTTGACATATGTTTTTGCCAAGGTAAGCGCTTCTAACAAGTCATGATCTTGTGCAAGTAGGGCGGTGATTGCAGATGACAGTGTGCAACCGGTGCCTCTGACATCTTTAGTATCACGCGGATTAGCAAACCAACAGTGTTCTCTACCGTTAGTCCAATAATCTTGGCTAAAAGCAGAATCCCAGTGTCCGCCTTTGATCAATACATTTTTTACGCCTAGATTTATTAATTTTTTTGCAGCTATTTCAATATCTTGATAAGAAGTGATGGCATGGTTTGTTAATGCTTGTGCTTCGGGAATATTAGGGGTCAATAAATAAATAAAAGGAAAAAGTTTCCGTAAATTGTTTATATGACTTGTTTCATCGCTTGCGAATAAGGGTTTTCCCGAACTGGCTTGCAGTAGTGGATCTAAAATCACGGGGTTTTTGTAATTTTCTAAAAAAGAGGATAGATCAAATGAACCTAGCATGCCGATTTTAATTGCTTTGGGTGATGCTTCTTTTTGTAAAATATGAATTTGTTCTTGAATAGTGAGAGGTGTTAGATAATCGATATGACTTAATTCATGAAAATGTTGGGCAGTGACTGCAGTCACCACAGCACAACCGTGTACATTGAAACGCTGAAATGTTTTCAAGTCTGCAGCGATCCCTGAACAGCCGCTACTGTCAGCACCTGCTATTGTCCAAACAATCGGCGTATTCATGTTTCTTGGTGCCAAAAAGGTGTGTCGAGTAATGAAGTGCTAGGTTGGGCCGTATTTCTCTCACGCATGGTTCCTGCTAAAAATGCTTGATGGCCAGCATGGATTGCATCTTTGAAAGCACTGGCCATCATGATTGGATCCATGGCGTTTGCCACGGCAGTATTTAATAAGACACCATCAAATCCCATTTCCATGGCGTGAGCTGCATGCGACGGTTTACCAATACCTGCATCGATAATTAAAGTGACATGAGGCAAACGCGTGCGCAGCATCAGCAGTGCATCCGGATGTATAATGCCTTTTCCTGTGCCAATCGGTGCTGCCCAAGGCATGAGAATTTTACAACCGCAATCGATCAAACGCTGACAAACAATAAAATCATCGGTGCAATAAGGAAACACTTCAAAACCGCGCTTCACCAATTCCCGAGCGGCTGCGACTAACTCAAACGGATCCGGTTGTAAATTATAATCATCACCAATCACTTCTAATTTTATCCAATGAGTGCCAAATACTTCACGCGCGATTTCGGCGGTGGTAATTGCATCCTGTGCACTATGACAACCGGCGGTATTAGGTAACAGATGACAGTTTAAGGTTTTGATAGAATCCCAAAAAGTATTTTCATGAGTATTGCTAGGTCGTTGACGGCGTAGAGAAACCGTAATCACTTGTGTTTCTGCCGCGATAATCGCATCGCGCATCACATCCAACGAAGGATATTGTGCAGTTCCTAGTAAAAAGCGACTCGCAATCGTTTTTTCTGCCAGTTGCCACATATTAACCTCCTTGCATAGGTAAAATGATATCAATACAATCACCGTCGTTGAGAATAGTCGTTGTGTATTGTAGGCGTGGAATAAATTGACGATTCAGGGTGACAGCGAATTGTTTATTGTTATATTCGGGTAAATCTAAGGTTTTTGAGAGTAGCGTATTTTTTTCGAGTATGATTTTTTTATCATTCAATTGAACTGTGATCATAACATGTTTCCTCCCAAAGTGTTGGATAGTGTAGCGGGGGTTTTTCCACAGAAAAATAACGCAAAATATCATGTATTAACGTAGGCGCAATTAAAAAACCATGTCTATATAAACCATTAATGGCCATCAAACCTTGAGTGTATTTTATTTTAGGTAAATGATGGGCGAGTGTTGGGCGGCAGTGGGTTGTTGTTTTTATGATGCGTGCTTCCGCGAATTTTGGATGTAGGCAATATAATGCGGTTAATAATTCTAGTGTGCTACGTACTGAAATAGCAGAATAATCTTCTGCTTCAACTTCACTCGCACCCAACAAATAAATATGATCAACTCTCGGGGCAAGATAAAGACGATAACGCGGGTGCATAAAACGAATCGGTCTTGTGATATGGACATCCGGCGCATAAACCCAAATTAATTCGCCGCGAATACCGCGCAGATCCGAAAATTGTGATTTTGCGCCTAAGCCTCGGCAATCAAATACCCAGTCAAACGTATGAATTTTATTATTGAAAGTGATTTGATGCGGTGCGATTGCGGTTACCTCGGTATTTTTTAAAAAAGTCACGCGTGTTTCTAAGATTTTTTCTAATACGGACAATAATGTTTGGTTATCTAACAGTCCTTCATCGGGGAAATAATAACCTTTTTGAAAATGCGTTAACTCAGGTTCTAATGTGGTTAGCGTTTTTTGATTTAATGCTTCATAACGAACAGTGACGTCGGTTTTATGGGTCACTAAATCCATGAAGTGCTGAATTTCTGCTTGATCACGAATATGAGAAAGTAAAATACTGCCTTTATTCTGAAAATAAATGTTTTCGGGTAATTCAGCGAGTATAGCAGGCCAATGATCTTGTAATGCCTTAATACCTAACTGATAAATCAATGAGGAATTTTTTTCTAACTCAGCGACAGGGGTGAGTAAACCTGCGGCAGCTTGACTACAGTTTTGTGTTTTACCCGCATCGATTAAAGTGATTTGCCATCCTGCACGTTGTAGCGACCAGGCGAGCAATTTTCCCAGAATGCCCGCACCGACGATAGCGGCATTCATGTGCTGGCCTTTTGTGCTTGTTCGCGAATTTCTTGGGTGATTTTCATCGAACAGAATTTCGGTCCACACATAGAACAAAAATGCGCGTGTTTGGCAGAACCTTGTGGTAACGTTTCATCGTGAAATTCACGTGCCGTATCAGGATCGAGTGCTAAATTAAATTGATCTTCCCAACGAAATTCAAAACGCGCTTTAGACAATAAATTATCGCGCTCAATAGCGCCTTGATGTCCTTTTGCTAAATCAGCTGCGTGGGCTGCGATTTTGTAAGCGATAATGCCTTGTTTGACGTCTTCTTTATTCGGAAGACCTAAATGTTCTTTCGGTGTGACATAACAAAGTAGGGCAACACCGTACCAACCGACAATCGCTGCGCCAATAGCACTGGTAATATGATCATAACCCGGTGCAATATCGGTTGTCAGAGGACCTAAGGTGTAGAAAGGTGCTTCGTGGCATAAGGTCAATTGTTTTTCCATATTTTCTTTGAGTAAATGCATAGGCACATGACCTGGGCCTTCAATCATGACTTGTACATCGTGTTTCCAAGCGATTTTTGTTAATTCACCTAACGTTTCTAATTCAGAAAATTGCGCTTTATCATTCGCATCTGCAATACATCCTGGGCGTAAACCATCTCCTAATGAAAAACTTACATCGTATTGCGCCATGATTTCACAAATTTCTGCAAAATGTGTGTAGAGAAAATTTTCTCGTTGATGAGACAAACACCATTTCGCCATGATTGAGCCGCCGCGCGAAACAATACCGGTAATGCGATTGGCAGTATATGGCACATAATCCAATAAAACACCCGCATGTATCGTAAAATAATCCACACCTTGTTCCGCTTGCTCGATTAAAGTGTCACGAAAAATTTCCCAGCTCAGTGCTTCAACCACGCCGCCGACTTTTTCCAATGCTTGATAAATAGGAACCGTGCCAATGGGCACGGGTGAGTTACGAATAATAAAATCACGTGTGGCGTGAATATTTTTACCCGTCGATAAATCCATGACAGTATCTGCGCCCCAACGAATAGCCCAAATCAGTTTTTCGACTTCTTCGGCAATGGATGAGGTAACAGGAGAGTTACCAATATTAGCATTAATTTTTGTTAAAAAATGTCTGCCAATAATCATAGGTTCTAACTCAGTATGATTAATATTCGCTGGAATAATGGCGCGGCCTATGGCGATTTCATTACGTATAAATTCGGGTGAGAGATTTTCACGTAAAGCAACATACTCCATTTCAGGCGTAATCACACCGCGTTTTGCATAATGTAGCTGTGTCACGGTTTGATTTTTTTTAGCGCGTTTCGGTGTACGTTGTAGATGCTCGGCAGAAGTTTGTGAAGATTTTTGTATTTCTTGAAAACCATTGTCTAGCGATTGAATATTTCTGCCTGTGTAGTTTTCGGTATCATTGCGTTCACTTAACCACGCACTGCGTATATCGGTTAAGCCTTTGCTAATATCAATCTGTGCATTCGGATCCGTATAAGCACCGGAGGTATCGTAAACCGTGCATGTTGTATTATCCGTTAATAAAATAGTGCGTTGTGGTACTTGCAACTGCGGATATTGTTTGCCTACGATATAATTTTTTTTGGAATGACATAATGCACTTAATAAAAAATCATCGATTTTCATGGATAGCTCCTGTGTGATGAACAAACAGCGAGCGCAGGAATGCAATGAAGAGCTTCTCACATTCCCTACGCAGGTGCTAGCCTGTTCAGGTTCAAAGGGTTTATCTCAGCCGAAAATTCTCGGCACCCCTAGTGAAATGGTGAGAGTATTTAAAGCGAAAACGAAGCTATTGTCAATGAAGTTGTGATATACGTCGTCCCGCGGCTTGACCGCGGGATCCAGGTTCAATGTATTCTGTAAATAAGATGTGAAGCGACAGTTAATCACGAATTTGTCCATGTCCTCGCACTAAGTATTTGAATATTGTCAATTGCTCAACCCCCACAGGCCCGCGTGCATGCAATTTACCGGTGGCAATACCTATCTCAGCCCCCATGCCAAATTCACCACCATCGGCAAATTGTGTGGAAGTGTTGTGCATGACAATAGCACTATCCACTTCACGCAAAAATTGCTCGGCCGCTTCTTTATCTTCAGTAATGATGGCATCGGTATGTTGTGTCCCGTGTTTTGCGATATGTTGTATGGCTTCATTGATATTTTTTACAATTTTTATTGCAATAATTGCTTCTAAAAATTCGGTATCAAAATCGGTTGCGTTAGCAGGCTTGATGCGTGCATCTATTTTAATAGCTGTTTCATCACCGCGAATTTCGCAATGCGCTTTTGTGAGTGTATTAACCAGCAAGGGAATGCATTTTTCTGCAATTTTCTCGTCAATTAAGGCAACTTCTGTTGCACCGCAAATGCCTGTGCGGCGCATTTTAGCATTCAATAATATTTTTTCGGCCATTGCTATATCAGCCTCTTGATGAATATAAGTGTGACAAATACCTGCTAAATGTTTGAATACAGGAATATGTGTTTCTGCGGTCACATAGTCAATTAATTTTTGTCCGCCTCTCGGAATAATGACATCAATCCATTTATCCATTTTTAATAAAGCAGTGACAGCTTCTCGATCGGATGTGGGTATCATTTGCACGGCTGTCGCGGGTAAATTAGCTTCTAACAAACCTTCTTGAATCGCTGTCATAATAGCAAGAGATGAAAAAAAACTTTCACTACCACCGCGTAAAATAATCGCGTTCCCTGATTTCAAACATAAACCGGCCGCATCCGCCGTCACATTAGGCCGTGATTCGTAAATTACTGCAATCACGCCGATAGGAACACTGATGCGTGTGATTTCTAATTGGTTTGGACGTTGGATGACGGCTAATTTTTTCCCCAATGGATCGGGTAGTGCGGCGATTGCAATTAATCCAGCGGCCATAGCGTTAATACGCTCTAGTGTTAAGGTGAGACGATCTAGAAAAGCGGCAGAAATATTTTTTTGTTTTGCTTGTGCTATGTCTTTTTGATTGGCTTCTAAAATAATAGATTGATGTTTTTGTAGGGTGTTTGCAATCGTTTTTAATGCGTGATTTCTGCTTTCATTGCTAGCTAAAGCAAGTATGCGAGCAGCGTCTCGTGCGGATTGGCCTATTTTTGAAAGCATATCATTGCTCACGTTTTTTCTCCCGCTAATAAAACTAAATCATCGCGGTGTATGATTTCATCAGAACCGGGATAACCTAAAATATTGGCAAATTCATTGCTTTTTTTGCGCATAATTTTTTTGGCATCTTGCGCAGAATAATTAATTAAGCCTTTTGCGATTTCTTTATGGTCTTCTGTCAAAATGGAAATCGGGTCACCTTGGTGAAATTCACCTTGAATTTGTATGACGCCAACAGAGAGTAGGCTTTTGCCTTCTTTGAGTGCGGTATAAGCGCCTTGGTCAATGGTGATAGTTCCCTTGGGTTTTAAATGTTGTGCTATCCAATTTTTTCGCGCATTTTTAGGTGTTAATTGTGGGACAAACCATGTTTTTGTTTTTACTTGATCGATGCGTTTTAGCGGATGTAAATATTTTCCTGCAGCAATCACCATTTTGCAGCCGGATTCTAAGGCAATTTTCGCTGCCGCTAATTTAGTAATCATGCCACCGGAGCCATATTGGGTTGCGGAATGTCCGCCCATTGCAATAATTTCGGGTGTTAATTGTGTGACTTCTGGAATTAACGTGGCTTTAGGTTCTTTGCGCGGATCTGCCGTATAAAGACCTTCAATATCAGAAAGTAACACTAGCGTGTCAGCACTGACCATTTGCGCAACGCGTGCAGCCAGTCTGTCATTATCGCCGTAGCGAATTTCTGCCGTGGCAACCGTATCATTTTCATTAATCACGGGAACTACTTTAAGGTTGAGTAGTGTTTCTAGCGTATTTTTAGCATTGAGATAACGTTCTCGATTTTCACTGTCTTCTAAAGTTAGTAATACTTGCGCAACACTGATATCGTATTTTCCAAGGGCTTCTTGATAAGCATGTGCTAGTTTAATTTGTCCGACAGCTGCTGCTGCTTGTTTTTCTTCGAGTAATAATGCGTGGTCTTTTAATTTTAAATGACGACGTCCGATGGCAATGGCGCCTGATGAAACAATAATGACTTCTTGATTCTGATTAAAATAAAATGCAATATCTTCTATAAGACTATTAAGCCACGCATGATGAATCATGCCGGCATTGTCATCGACCAATAGGGAAGAGCCGATTTTAATGACTATGCGTTTTGATTGGGAAATCGAGTGTCTCACAATATGCCTTTACATTAATTGGTTTAAAAAATTCGTGCTTTGGTCAGGTTACTCGTCATCTGTGGATTTTTCCCGCTCCCGCGAGACAAGACCCGTCATCTCCGCATGTTTTTAGCGGGGATCTCCTGCTTAGCACAGTTAAGGATTATACCATGGAAAAATACATTGATCGACATGAAGCCGGCAAAGTTCTCGCCAAAGCATTATTGTCTTATCAAAACCGCCAAGACGTTATCGTATTAGCATTGCCTAGAGGCGGCGTCCCTGTTGCCCACGAAATTGCTAAAACGCTACACGTACCGCTCGATATTTTTGTCGTACGGAAACTAGGCGTGCCTGGTCATGAGGAATTGGCTTTCGGAGCAGTGGCCAGCGGTGGAACAGTGACTTACAACGATGATGTTTTGCAATACCACCACATTTCAGAACCCATCATCAAGCAAGTCATCCACGCAGAAACCCAAGAACTCACTCGCCGCGAATCCGTTTATCGCGGCAACAAACCTTATCCCGATCTTAAAAATAAAGTGATTATTTTAGTTGACGATGGTATTGCAACTGGCGCCACCATGCGCACTGCAATCAAAGCGCTACGCGCAAAACATCCTTTGTTGATTATCGTCGCTGTTCCCGTCGCCGAAAAATCCACTTGCGAGGAAATCGCGCACATCGCCGACAAAATCATTTGTCCTTTGCAGCCTACATTATTTTACGCCGTCGGCGCATGGTATGATTCATTTCCGCAGACGACAGATGCGGAGGTGTTAAATTTGCTTAAGTCTTTATAAAATGGTTTTCAAGGTCAGTGTTATAAGATGTATTACTTGAAGAAATACAAAATGCAAACATTGAAATCGTTGCTAAAGCGTTCGAATGTGCAGATAGAAAACGGAGTGGTTGCGATGTTTTCAGGCCGTAGGCCTGAGAACATCACATGACTAAATAATTTATTTATGCAATAACGTTTTGCAAAAAGGAGATTTATCAAATCAAACGCGTAGCGTGTACAAACAGTCCCTTCTCCCCTTGTGGGAGAATCCCTGTTAAAAGTACGCGGGGACGGCGCGCAGCGCTGGATGAGGGGTGTTCCCGTAGACATTATTTATTTCTTGTACCTTTAGGACTATAAATTTCGCTATCTTGTCCTAATATTTCTTTTTCATGAATATTCGGTAATCGTTTATTAGCGCCTATTCTGAGATGATTGAATGAATGATTTAATTTTAATTTCAAATCAAATTTGAAATTCTTTTTTTCTCCAGAAGCAACCAAATTAATACCAGGGCCCGTGCTACCCGCAGGGCGAAAAAAATTATTTTTTTTATAAGTTTCTTTGATTGCTTTTTCAAAGGACACACCATCACCATGGCCTAATCTTTTTCCCCATTTCTGCATTTCTGAAGCATCATGTTTGCAAAAAATATCTCTTTTAAACTCGTAGTATAATACATGGTTTTTTTCATCTTCGATTATTCTTCTTTCCTGCATTTTACTGTCTACCAATGTTGCTGATGCGGGATGATTTGAGATGTTTTCTGAGGCTGTTTGCCAGCGTTTTAACGGTTTATTTGACGGTAGTTCTTCTGCAGCAGTTCCAGAGGATTGCAAAAGTGTAGTGGCTTGTTTCGGTGCGCCCAGTAAACCCAATAATGCATATTCTGTTGCAGAATGGTGGTGATTGCTACGTATGTATTGAGAACAGGTATTTGTGAGTATCATTTCTGGGTCAACTGTAATAGGGGCGGCAAGTTTTTTTTGTGTATTGAAATTTCGTCCCACGATTAGGTAAACACCTAACAGTACCACAAAACATAAAAATTTTATATTCGTAAGCCAAGTCATGACTGTACTTGCTGTTTCATTGTTACTGGATTTAATTATATACCATGACCAGACAAGGGAGATGATTGGCATCACAGCAAGCTTGGCAATTTCTTGATTAGTAAGATATCCTCCACCTATATTTTCATTGGAGGAAATATGTTTTTTTGTATCTGTAGCCAACTTGCTCCATAAAGTTTCTTTATTTGTTGGAAATAATGCGAGTGATTTTGTATGATAGTCATTGAATAATCGTATCAGTGGTTTTACTTCTTTGTTTTTTATCGCATGTTGAATCATTTTATCAATCAATGAATCAAGATCTATTTTCATGATATTTAGAGTAATTAAATGTAAACTCTGTTCTGCTAAAGCGGATATTAGAGAATTAATTCTAACGTTTTGTTTACAAAAATTAGCAAATTGGCGATGTTGCTTGGTTAGTAATTGTTTCAAACGAGGTAAATAATGTTGGTTCAGAATAGTAGAAATTGCTTTTTCATCGGCACTTTTTTTATATACACTATTTAGCACAATACCTTCCATGATAAGCAAACGATAGAATTGATTAAAAAAATCTGCGGCTTTAGCAGTATGGGTTTTTTTGATAATAGACGCCCAGTTAATTGCCTCGTGCTTGCTTAGGATTGTTTTATCGTCATGTGATTTTGACATGTTGAGTGTCCTATCAATAGTATATTCAATTATCTCATATGATTCTTAAGGAAATATTAAAGAGACTGATTCTTCCTGATTTTGCGCTATCACTGCGTTGCGCGCATTTTGAAAATGCGCATTGATTCGGTGCAAGCTTGATAGAGCAACACTTTTTTTGCTGAGCACCGTTGTACGAAGATCCCCCTCTCCCACCTACAGGTTATGAAAAATAAAATGACCTCACTAGTGGAAGAGGGTCGGGATAATCCTTAATCGTAAAAATTCGATATATTTCAAGCACTTTCAGATAAGTGTTTCATAGAAACTCTCTTTTGTGTAGGCTAAAATTTTTTTAAAATATACTGCAAAAGTGCCCATTATTGGGTATTATTGTAGTATAGATTCAAAAGGATTAGGGAGCGTTTATGTCGTCACTAAAACCCGCAGAAAGCCAGGGAGTACGCCTGCTCCGTCAGTTGCTCTTGCGTGGCAAACGCATATTCGACATGAAAGACGTCGCGGCGGCAGCAACGCTGGAAAAAATACCTCGCAATCAGTTGAGAAAGATACTATCCAACTTGGCAAAACATGATCGAATATCACGACTACGACGTGGACTTTATACAATCGTGGGAATGTTACCAGCAGAAAATGTAACCCATCCCTTCGTAATAGCAACCCATTTAGTGCAACCGTCGGCGATCAGCCATTGGTCTGCTTTGCAACATCACGGCCTAACCGAACAAATACCGCAAATTATTACTGCATCAACACCAACTAAAGTTGTCACACCATCCATGCGCGAAAAAAGAGTAAAAAATTTAAAACGCAAACACATATGGCAAATTGCTGATATTCGTTACGAATACATTAACATTAAACCAAAACATTTTTTTGGTATTGAAAAAATTTGGCTCGACGAAAATTCTCAAGTTCCCATCACAGATAAAGAACGCACACTCTTGGATGTATTTATTTATCCTAAAATATTTGGCGGTATGGGCGAAGCTTTAGGAATATTAGAAAATTCACTAAGTACTATAGACATTCAAAAACTGGTTGATTATGCTATTCAATACGATAAAACATCACTTATCAAACGTCTAGGTTGGGCACTCGAATATTTTGGTGTTCCAATTAAAAAATTTAAACCACTCCTAAATGTACCCATCCATTATTTTTGTCGGCTTGATCCTTCAGCGCCAGCAATTGGACCTTGTGATAAACATTGGATGATCCAAAATAATTTAATAAAGGTAGGAAACAAATGAAACCATTACGTATAAAAATTCAAGATGAAGCTAACTTAAAAAAAGTTCCAATGCATGTCATTGAAAAAGATTATGCTTTAAGTTATGTATTGGCAGGCATGGCAAAGCAGCCAGAATTATCTCACTCTTTAATATTCAAAGGCGGCACCGCACTTAAGAAAATATTTTTTGGCGATTACCGTTTTTCTGAGGACTTGGATTTTTCAGTTATTAATGCTCCTAAAGATAAGCAACTTGAGAATGCTTTGCATAATGCACTGACTCATTCTAAAGAATTATTAAATGAATATGGTTTATTTGATATCCAATTAAAGCGTAACTCTGAAAAAGCGCCCCATCCAAAAGGCCAAGATGCATTTAACGTGCTCGTTAAATTTCCTTGGCAACCAACACCACTTTGTAGAATTAAAGTGGAGATTACTCACGATGAACCAGTCATTCTGTCACCTGAATATAAACCTATTTTACATGGTTATGAAGAGCAAATAGATTGTGCTGTGGCTTGTTATCGCATTGAGGAAATCGTAGCAGAAAAACTCCGCGCACTGTTACAGACACATCAAAAGCTAGTTGTCCGTGGCTGGAATAGACCTAGAGCGCGGGATTATTATGATTTATGGCGTATATTAAAAAACTATAGCAAATCCATCGATACTAATAAACTCATTGAACTGCTGGATAAAAAATGTAAACATCGTGATGTTTCACATCAAACCATAGATGATTTTTTTACTGTTGAACTAATGAAAGAAGCAACTCAGCATTGGCAAGCAACGTTAGGAGTTTTAGTGAGAGAATTGCCAGAGTGTGATCAAGTTTTCAAAGAAACAAAATTACTGATTTCAAAAATTGGCTTATGAGAAGCGGAAAATATTAAGACAGTCTGCTTGGTTGCAAACACCCAAATAGTCGCAAATTGTAACGAAAAACGTTACATTTCGCATCCGCATGGGTCATTAAAATAAACCAAATCAACTTACCCAACCACCCCACAAACCATCCTAGACCCACCGCCACCTAATTTTTGTGGTGCATCAGAATAATTATCACCACCGGCATGCAACATCAATGAATGATGTTGAATAGCCGCAACATGTTTCAGTCGTGGTGCTAATACAGGTACATTGGCGCTGCCGTCAGCTTCGACATAGATAGCAGGTAAATCACCTAAATGACCTTTGTCATTGTAAGGCCCTAAATGTTTGTCGGTGTGTTTAGGATCTAGATGACCGCCTGCCGCCATGCCGCTTTTTTCGCAAGAAGGGTTTTGATGCACATGAAAGCCATGAATACCCGGTGTTAATCCATGTAAATGCGGTGTAAATAAAAGACCGTAAGGTGTTTCAGTGATTTCTATTGTACCTACAGGAGTACCAGGGCTTTTTTCAGCAGTGATATACATCGTTACCGTTGTTGCTGCATAAATATTAGAGGCTGCGAATAAACTGATACAGAAACAGAAAATTTTTAAGAATCCTTTCATAATATTCTCCAAAATAAAATAGTTATAACTCTTTGTGAAACTGCACCAAGATCGCGCTACCCATAATCATTAGCGCGCCTAAGATTTGTAAGTGTGTGACTGATTCTTGCAATAATACAATACCTACAATCACAGTGACAATAGGTTCCAGCACTGAAATAATAGATGCACGCATAGAACTAATATATTTTAATCCTTGCAACATGAGTTGTATCGGTAATGCAGTGACTAAAATGCCTAGTGACAATAAAAATATCACGCTTTTCATAGAACTTGGCAAACTAAAACTTTGTGTAGCGAGTGATGTTATTAAAAAAATCACAGTACAGCCTATGCATACCATTAGACTTAATAGATTAGAGTTGATCGCTGCAAAAGAAAAACGCTTGCTGCCCATAATATAAATAGCGTAAGAAATAGCAGATAATAATGCAAAACCAATACCTACTAAATGCCAAGGTTGTTGAAAAGAACCATGCAAAAGAACAAGCCCTATGCTCATTGCAATTAATACTGCGAATGTGCTTAATGTTAATTTTTCTTTATGTATCATCCAGGAAAGTAGCGCAATCATAATAGGATACGAAAAAAATATCACCATGGCCAACCCTGTACCCGTCGTGCGCGCTGCTAAAAAATAAAATCCACTGGAGCCTGCATAAGCCGCACCTAATATAAACATAAAAAATAAGACATTTTTATCAATGTTAATCGCTTTGCCATTGCGAGTTTGCGGTAAAATAAATAATAATATCCATAAGCTAGCAATTAAAAAGCGCCAAAATAACATAGTAGTAATAGACATGTTTTCGACAATGATAGAAGTGCCGCAATAACCAAGAAATCCATATAAAATAGCCGAAAGCGCTACTAAAAAACTGGCTTGCAAAATTTTATGACGATTGCTTACGGCGATATCATCAATATTCTCACCATTCGATATATGGGTGGATTGCATGGTGATGCCTCAATGTAAAAAAGAGTAGCTCATTATACGATATTTTTTGCATAATAAATAGTGAAATCAGATTATTCAGATGTTAACATAAGGATGTTGGAATTTGGCGTTGTTGCATAATTATTCCGATATACGTCGTCCCGCGGCTTGTCCGCGGGACCCACAACCAGGTACACGGACGTGCCTTGTTGTGAGCAAATGAGTCGGCGAGAAGCGAAGATAAAAGTGAACATCAGAGTGCAAAATGCTTTGGTTCTTCGTTATCAACACAGGTTCTGGATCCCGCGGACAAGCCGCGGGACGACGGAATAATTATGCAACAACGCTTTGAAATTTTAATAACTACTTAATTTCACGAGAATATACATGAAAGAAAGCATTTATGCTTTTCTATTGTTAATGACCCTCATAGCGAGTAACACTATGGCCTTACCTCACGATTTTGTTTATCTAAAAGACGTAGATCCCACCATCATCCAAGATGTGAAATATTTTACGCAGGATAATTTTATCGGTAGACCCATCAAAGGTTATGAAAAACATACTTGTATCATCACCAAAAAAGCAGCAGCGCAACTTGCTAAAATTCAGCAACAATTGCAAAAGCAATCATTAGGATTAAAAGTCTATGATTGCTATCGCCCACAGATGGCAGTCGATGATTTTATTCAATGGAGCGAGGATAAACTGGATCAAAAGATGAAAGATGCATTTTATCCGCGTATTAACAAAGCAGATTTTTTTACATTAGGTTATGCTGGAAAGAAATCATCTCATACTCGTGGCAGCGCAGTGGATCTTACTTTAGTACGATTAGATAAAAATAATCAATTCGTTCATGATTTATTGATGGGCACTCATTTTGATTACATGGATGAATTATCACATGCTTTAAGCAATGCTGTTCAAGAAGACGCGAAACAAAATCGATTACTGTTAAGAAATATCATGATCGCAAATGGATTTGAACCATACGATATGGAGTGGTGGCATTTCACCTTAAAAGATGAACCTTTTCCAGACACGTATTTTAATTTTCCTGTAGTTTAAGGGCAGCATGGCAAATTCACGACAAAATTCCGAATACTCATTCTCGACATTATTGAAGTTGTTAATTCTGCTTGTATCATTGCAATCTGTTCGTGCAGAAACTAATACGACTAGCTTAACATTATTCGACAAGTACCCTTATATCATTGTACCGACTGAAATTACGATAGGATTTTTATGTCTATTTAGCCTTGGAGCATTGGCTATTCGTAAAATTTACAGCGATAGAGAAAAATATAGTAGATTTACACCTGAATTTTACACAAACGTTCAACCAAGAAAAGAAATCACTAATGATGAGATAAAAACACCACGGCCAACAATAGAATCTAAATCACCAAGAACACCGCGCGATGCTTTTGGAGCGACAATAGAAAGAGAGGGATTTGGTAGTGTTCTAAGTCCACCTAGTGCAAATACAACAAAAACAATTGATACAGTTTCAACTGTTGCAGCAGACAATTCACAGCCTACACCTGTTGCGCCATTTCCTGCATTAAAAATTGTTATAACTCAGTCACCTAGATAATATGACAATATCGTCTTTCATTATGGCCATAACATTCTTTGCAAAATTTCATCTTTGTTGATGACGTAATGTTTGAGTGCCGCAGCAACGTGCACGCAAAATGTAGCAATCAAACCGTAGGCCAGCCATTTATGCGTGACGGCAAACAATATGCGATTTTGCTCACTGGGTGTTACTAAATCAGGCAATACAAACCAACCAAAAAAAGAAGCGGGTAAACCAGCTGCAGATGTCATTAACCAACCACTGATAGGGATAGCCAACATAAAAAAATAAAATGCCCAATGTGCAGCACGTGCACCTATTTTTTCCCACCAAGGTAACTCATTAAGCGTAGGCGTGGTATTTAACAAACGCCAAGCAAGACGCACAATCACTAACATGAGTGCCAAAATACCCCATTCTTTGTGCCAACCAAATAATTTAAGTTTATCTAAACTGATAGGGATTCTCGTCATATAAAGACCTAATATGACCAATCCAATGAGAACAATAGCCATCAACCAATGTAAAAAAATGGCAACAAACCCAAAACGATCTTGGGTATTTCGCATGAGCATTATGTTTTTTCCTTGTAGGCTTCTACTTCGATGCTTAAGTCAATGTTGTTACCTAGACCGGGTGATAATGCATTGATATTAAAATCGGAACGTTTTATTTGTGTAGTAGCGCTGAAGCCAACAGACATTTTATTGCTGATAGGATTTTCACCCATTTTATTTAATTTCACGCTCAACGTCACGGGTTTGGAAACACCGTGTAGTGTCAAAATACCTTTTACTTTGGCTGATTTTTTGCTGATAAGAATCACTTTATCACTGACAAAAGTGGCCGTTGGGAATTGTGCCACATCAAAGAAAAGTTTACTTTTAAGATGTTTATCCAATTCAGGAATACCTGTCACGATATCTGCAACAGGGATGGTGATATTGACTTTACTGTTTTCAGGTTTGTCAGCATCTAGCGTCAATGTGCCATGCACCATCCATTTTCCTGACGGATTAGAAAAACCAAAATGGCTGATATGCCAAAGCACATAACTATGATTAGGGTCTATCGTATAAGTTTCTGTTGCAGCGATTGCCGCAGTGAATGGGATAAGTAATAAGAAAAAAAGGATAAATCTTATAAAAATCTGTCGCATCATTATTTCTCCTGTGCAGTTAATTTGCCGCCTACGATTTTTGTGCATGTGCCTTGTGGTAAAAATAGAAACGCATCTGGTTGATTATCTTTTTTTGCAGAACCTGCGCAAGATGCTTTTGCTGTTTGACAATCATTCATGCCTGCTTTGGCTATGCCGTAACATTTTTCCATTTTTTGAATAGCTAAAGCATCGGAATGTGTGACTAAAGGGTCTATGGCTGATAAAGCGAAAAAAACGGCTATCGCGGATTTGACAATTTTATGAATATCCATTGTAACTGTCCTTGTTTATTGAACTTAATATATCGATTATATACAAGGTATGCGTAAATGATAAGAGTGATACAAAAACTATTTCATTTTTTAAAAATAACGATATAATACGTAATATATAAAAGGAATTACATATGGCCCGTCATGGAATAAGCTATCAAGATGTTGTAAAAGCCGCAAACGAAGTCAAAAGCCAGGGTAAAAATATTACAATTGAACATGTTCGTGCAATATTAGGTACAGGTAGCATTAGCACTATTCACAATCATTTACGTAAATGGAAAGAAGTACAAGGGTCTTATCAAGCCGTTGCTTCTCCTGAAAGTTTACCTGAAGATTTATTTTGCCTAGTAAAAAGTCTATGGGAACGCTTATGTGAGTCAGCCGATGAAAAAATTTTGCTTCTCAAAGAGAATCATCAGCAAGAAATACATAGATTAAATCAAGAAGTAGAAAAATATAAAGCGAATAATCAACGCTGGCAAAAATTATTTGATCAATGGCAAATTGAAAAATCACAGTTAAGTAATGAAAAACAAACAGTAGAGCAAGCCTTGGCATTTTCTCATAAAGAAAACACATCCTTGCATGGCAAACAAGATGCGCTTTTGCAGCAATTACGCGAAAGACAAGATCGTATTGAAGAGTTACATCGATTACACAAACAATCACAAGAAAATCTAGAACATTATCGAGAATCCGTGCGCGCAGAACGTATTAGAGATCAAGAACAATACGAGCGACAAAAACAACAATGGCAGTCAGAAATACAATCACTTCATCAGGAATTAGTCACACAACAACAAAAAACAACAATATTACAACAATCCCACGCAGCCTTAGATAAAAATTACACGCTGTCACAAGCACAATTGCAACAATCGACAAAACAATTAAAAGAAATCGAAAAAATAAACGCAGAATATTTACAAGCAAATCAACAATGGCAACAACAATACAAAGAATTACAAAAAGTATTAGAAAGTAAAACCCATCAATTGATGGAATTGAAGGCAGAAAATAAATTATTATCACAACAATTAGCCGATGTTAAATCCGTTGTGAATGATTTTCAGGAGCAAAATAAATTATTGGTTCACGATAAATGGCTTCTTGCCGAAGAAAAAGCACAATTGACAGGTCAATTAAAACAAATAAGAAAAATGGAGACTGCTTGATTCCATAATACGTTGATATTTTATATTATTGTTGAATTGATAAGAAATCAGCGTAGAATAGCCGCACAAAAGTTTTTCAGCCGATTGCAAATAATCTTTTCTCAAGCAATATTCAAATCCTGCTAAACAAGGAGTTTACATGATGCAAGCAGCCCAAACTATTCTACGTGATGTGTTTGGTTATACAGAATTTAGAGGTCATCAATATGCCATTATAGAACATGTGGTCAAAGGTGATGATGTTTTAGTGTTAATGCCTACAGGAGCAGGAAAATCACTTTGTTATCAAATTCCTGCATTAGTACGTCCAGGCACGGCTATTATTATTTCGCCACTCATTGCACTTATGCAAGATCAAGTGGATACTTTATTGCAATTGGGTGTGAAAGCAGCTGTGTTAAATTCTAGTTTGGATAATCAAGCTGCTTTCCAGGTTGAACAAGCGTTATTGCAAGGTGATCTAGACTTATTATATGTGGCGCCAGAGCGGTTAATGATGCCACGTTTTTTACAGTTATTAGAACAATGTAAATTAGCATTATTTGCAATTGACGAAGCACATTGTGTTTCACAGTGGGGCCATGATTTTCGTCCTGAATATGCGCAGTTATTTCAATTAAAAACTCGGTTTCCTCATGTGCCACGCATAGCGTTAACAGCCACAGCAGACGATGCGACTCGCCGTGACATGATAGAACAATTAAAATTGACGGAAGCAAAATATTTTATTTCCAGTTTTGATAGACCTAATATTCATTATCGAATCGTGCAAAAAAGTAATCCACGCGAGCAATTACATCATTTCTTGCAAACAGAACATCAAGGCGATGCGGGGATTATTTATTGTTTATCTCGTAAACGTGTAGAAGAGATTGCAGATTGGATGCAGAAAAAAGGCTGGGATGCGATTCCCTATCATGCTGGTTTAGATAAAAATACACGCCAAAAAAATCAGCAACGATTTTTACGTGAAGAAGGAATCATTATCGTTGCAACCGTGGCTTTCGGCATGGGGATTGATAAATCCAATGTTCGTTTTGTTGCGCATTTAGATTTACCAAAAAATATGGAAGGTTATTATCAAGAAACAGGTCGCTGTGGACGTGATGGGTTACCTGCCACGGCATGGTTATCGTATGGAATAAGTGATGTAGTGACATTACGCCATATTTTAAGTCAATCGGAAGCGCCGGAACATATTAAACGCATAGAGCGGCGTAAATTAGAATCTTTAGTAGGATTTTGTGAAACGTCTTTATGTCGCAGGCAAGTGTTGCTCAATTATTTCGGAGAAACATATACAGCACCTTGTCACAATTGTGATAATTGTTTACGTCCAGTTGAAACTTGGGATGGAAAAATAGCCGCGCAAATGGCCATGTCTTGTGTTTATCGCACAGGACAGCGTTTTGGCGTAAAATATTTAATTGATGTATTACTCGGTAAAGAAACTTCCCAGATACAACGTTTTCAACACGAAAAAGTATCTACTTTTGGCATAGGAAAAACATACACATTACAACAATGGCATAGTATCTATAGACAATTAGTCGCTGCAAATTTATTAACAGTAGACATGGATAATTATGGTTGCTTACGTCTTACTGAAAAAAGTTATCCTGTGCTTCGCGGCGAACAAACTATCGCTTTTCGTCGTGATCCAATTGTTAATAAGAAAAAATCAGAAAAAATGTTATCTCAAAATAAAAACCTACCCAGCCATACCGATATTTTATGGCAAGCATTAAAAAATAAACGTTTAGAGTTAGCACGTTCAGAAGGCGTGCCGCCGTATGTTATTTTTCATGATAAAAGCTTAATTGACATCCATGAAAAAAAACCTACTACCTTAAATGAATTCGCCAATATCTTCGGCGTGGGCCAACGTAAATTACAGCGTTATGCCGATATTTTTATTCAAGTCATCAACACGTGTATGCAACAACTTGTACCCAGCACAGCAGTCCCTTCTCCCCTTGTGGGAGAAGGTGCCCGTAGGGCGGATGAGGGGTGCTTATAGCTACATAAAAAACCACCGATTCAAATTAAATGCCGTTGAATTTGGTGATCCAGTGTTGCTAATAATTTATTCCGGGTTTTTAAGTTAATTTTTTCTTCAGACCATAATTTTGCAAGTTCTATTCTTTCAACTTCAATAATTTGCATTAAAAAAGACAAATCTTCTTTTATTTCATTTTGTTCATCGTGAAGAGATATGCCATCATGATTCAATATTCTGCGTTCTATGTGTTTTTTTAACATTTGATATTCGTGAATATGCTGAGAAATTTCGGACGATAATTGTTTATTGTTTTTTGCTTTTTCTATGTATTTCTCAAGCCAATGTAACGCTGCAGTAATCATTAATGCTCGCGCTTGTAATTCATTCATATGTTCTTTGTATCGTTCAGATTGACCCACTTTATCAATACCAATTTTTTTAAGAATGAATGGCAGTGATAATCCTTGCAATATCAGAGTGACGATGATGATACAGAATACAAGAAATACGAATAGATCGCGTGGATCAACCCCATTAATTTTAAAAGCAAATATAGGAACAGCCAAAGCAGCAGCCAAGGATATGCCGCCGCGAATACCCGACCAAGAAACGATAAATGGATATTGCCATGGTGGATAGGGATCTTTTTTGCGTAAAGAAGGAAATAAAACACGGGGTAAAAAAATCAACGCACCATATACCCAAATAAAACGACCAACAATAACAACAAGAGTAATTGAAAATATATACATTATTAAAGTTTCTATAGGGATAGATGAAATTCTCATCAATGTAGATCGCATATCTAAGCCGACCAATAAAAATATCAATCCTTGCATAGCAAATGCTAATGTGGGCCACAGCGATAAAGCAGTTAATCTATATTCTGGCGTAAATCGCAATGTGAATTTATTGCCTATCACAAAACCAACCATGGCTGTTGCAAGAATTCCTGTACCGCCTAATTTGACAGCGGGAATATAGGCAATGAAAGGTGTTACAATGGAGGCAATAACATGTAGGGTTGTATTTGACATTTTTTCTCGAAGTTTTCCTAGGATATGGCCCAATAACAAACCATATAATGTTTCACCGACAATCATAACAACAAAACTAAAAAATGCGT
The DNA here is from genome assembly GCA_001644445.1 of Gammaproteobacteria bacterium SCGC AG-212-F23. Classification (GTDB taxonomy): domain Bacteria; phylum Pseudomonadota; class Gammaproteobacteria; order DSM-16500; family DSM-16500; genus SCGC-AG-212-F23. Next base: position 699 of record LSTE01000039.1, on the reverse strand, counting down.
GAGCAACAGAAAACGTATTGGTAATTGCTGCGGCCAAAGCAAAACGAAACAATGTTAAAGCAGCTGCATCATTAAACATCCCTTCGCCTTTCAATATAATGAATACCCGTTCAGGTATATGAATTTTTTCAGCAATAGCAATAATTGCCACATCATCAGGCGGCGATATAATTGTTCCTAATACAAAAGCGAGCGGCCATCCTATCTGTGGTATTAATTGATGAATAACGATTGCAACTAAAATAGTAATAAAGATCACATGGCCAATTGATAATAATGCAATAGGCCGAATTTGTTTTTTTATGTCACGCCATGAACTAAAAGAACTGATTTGATAAATTAACAAAGGCAAGAAAAAATTTAAAACAAGACTAGAATCCAAATGTATTTCCGGAAAATAAGGGACAAAACTTAAGAGCATACCAAAAACAACTAAGATGAGTGCCAATGGAATAGTAGATTTTTGAAATACCTGGCCTAGTAATGCAATAATGGAAAATAAAATAAGATAAATGATTAGTAAGTGCATTATTTCTAAAGCTTCCTTAATTTAATGCTGTGCTAAATAAGTTCCTGATAAATTTAGCTGATGATGATGTATATAGTATAACGATTATCTAACTTAGCAAAATTATTCTCAATTGCGTATCCTGGGAAAAGCAAATCCCCCTTTTTCAAAGGCGTTGTTGCACAAATAAA
>LSTE01000038.1 GCA_001644445.1 Gammaproteobacteria bacterium SCGC AG-212-F23 | reverse complement strand
GATACTCATAATAAATTATTAACTTAAGGCAAAGAGTTATGTCTTTATTGTTATATAAAACCCTAGCCGGACTACTTATTCTACTCACAAGTCTTGTTGCCGTCATCTACCCTGTGAAAATTCTTGCAAAACCGGGCCATAATCGCTTCTTAGAATTGGGTGATGCATTTGCCAGCGGTGTTTTTTTGGGTGCTGCGCTTTTTCATATGTTACCGGATGCCATACAGGAATTTCAAAAATCTTTAAAAAACATTGACTATCCATTGGCTGAATTATTGTGTGCAGCGGGTTTTTTAATTTTATTATTTTTCGAATATCTAGGTGAACATAAATCACAAAAATCCCACAAAACAACCATCCCACTTATCTTAACGATTATTTTAATTATTCATTCCCTCATTGAGGGTGCGGTACTTGGTATCAATACAACTTTTGCAACTACTTCGTTAATTTTCCTCGCGATTATTGCACATAAAAGTTCGGAAAGTTTTGCTTTAGCCGTCACTTTGAATCGAGGATCATTTAAATTGACAACACTTGCTATCATTATCGGTTTATTTTCATTAATGACACCATTAGGTATCGCATTAGGTGCTTCTGTCACTCACTTATTGAGTGGACGCACCGGATCACTTTATTCAGCAGGTTTTAGCGCATTTGCGGCGGGGACATTTTTATATATGTCTACCTTGCATCATATCAACCACCACCATAGAGCCACAGATTCAGAAAGTTTGTTAGAATATTTATTTTTAATTATTGGCTTGGGGTTAATGGCAGTTCTGGTTTTATGGAGTTAGCCAGAAATAACTATGGAAAATGGTCATAAGCTTGCACAATATTAAAATTGAATTTTAATATTGTACGGATGCGATTTTCTTAAATTAAGCCTAGTGCCTTCACCGCATCACGCTCTGCACGTAATTCATCCAGAGTAAGCTTAATTTTATCTTGTCCAAATGCATTTTGTTCAATACCGGTAATCACTTTTAATTTTCCATTTTCAGTACGGCATGGCACAGAGAAAATTAAGCCCTCATCGACACCGTATTCACCTTGCGAACATCGTGCCACAGAAAAACTTTCACCACTCACGGTGTCATGTACTAAATGATATACACCCATCAAAGCAGCATTAGCCGCAGAAGCAGCAGAAGAAGCACCGCGTGCTTTAATCACTGCGGCACCGCGTTGTTGTATCATAGGGATAAAATCTTTTTGCAGCCATTGTGTATCTGTAATCACTTCTGCAGCCGATTTTCCGTTGATTTTTGCATGATAAAAATCAGGATATTGAGTAGAAGAATGATTTCCCCAAATCGTCATTTGCGTCACTGCGGTAACATCAACATTAGCTTTGATCGCTAATTGTTTACGCGCACGCAATTCATCTAACATCGTCATCGCATAAAAACGATCACGCGGAATATCTTTGGCATTATTCATAGCAATTAAACAATTGGTATTGCAAGGATTACCCACGACAAATATACGCACATCTTTTGCAGCATTATCATTGATGGCACGACCTTGGATCGTAAAAATGTTGCCATTAATCTTTAATAGGTCAGAACGTTCCATACCTTCTTTACGCGGCACCGCACCCACCAACACTGCCCAGTTAACATCGCGCATTGCTACATTCACATCAGAAGTGCACACCACATTTTTCAGTAAGGGAAACGCGCAATCATCTAATTCCATTGCTACACCGCGCAAGCTAGGTAAGGCCGGCTCTAATTCTAATAACTGCAAATCCACTTCTGTATCCATGCCAAACATTTGCCCTGAAGCAATTCGGAAAATTAACTGATACCCGATTTGCCCTGCGGCACCGGTAATGGCTACTTTTACGCGTTTTTTCATGGTTTACTCCTACATAATCTAAAAACTAGCGTTTTGTTGAAAAATTGATTATACTTAAAGAAGATATCAACAATACCAGAGAGACCGACCCTATGGCAACTATGAATTTTAGCGTACCTGACAATATTAAAAAACGATTTAATCAGATTTTTGCCGATGAAAATAAAAGCCACATTATCACAGAGTTTATGCAACAAGCTATTGAAGATTATGAAAAACAACAACGACGTATTCATGCAATTGATGCTTTGCTCAAATTAAGAGCAAAACAAAAACCGGTTACCAATAGAATGATTCAGTTGGCACGACATAAAGGCCGACCATGAAATGCTTTGTAATCGATGCGAATGTTATCATAAAGTGGGTATTTCTTAACCGAAAAAATGAAGACCATGCTGATCAAGCGTTGGCATTGTTACATGCCATAAGGAAAAATACTGTTAAGGTCCTACAACCTCCTCATTGGTTAGCAGAAGTCATCGCCGTTGTCACACGATTACAACCTAAAATTTTTCATAACACACTGACACTTCTTAATGCCATGGAATTTTCCACTATTAATACGAATGAAATTTATATTCTAGCTTCTGAACTATCTATTAAATATAATCACCATTTATTTGATACCCTCTACCATGCTGTTGCTCTTTATCAAGGAAATGCTTTGTTTATTACAGCCGATGAACAATATTATAAAAAAGCAAATAAGCAAGGTAGTATATTACGACTAGCTGATTTTTCTCCTTTCACTGATTATCAATGAATTTCTCTACCTGCATTCCCCTGAGCTTATACATTCACCTCCCTTGGTGTGTACGCAAATGTCCTTATTGCGATTTTAATTCGCACACCGCTTTACAAATGATTCCAGAAAAAGAGTACGTAGCCGCTTTGATAGCAGATCTGGATGAAAAATTACCACTTATTAAAAACAGATGTTTGGTCAGTATTTTTTTTGGTGGTGGCACGCCTAGTCTTTTTTCACCGAATAGTATTGAAAACATATTGAGCGCTGTGCACGCGCGTTTTGCTTTTTCACCAGATTTAGAAATTACACTAGAAGCCAATCCAGGGACTATTGATGAAGCACGTTTTTCTGGTTTTAGAAAAGCTGGCATTAATCGTTTATCGATTGGGATACAAAGTTTACAAAATGAAAAATTAAGAGCTTTAGGTCGTATTCATGATCGTGAATACGCTTTGCGCGCAATTTCTGCAGGGGTCAATGCTGGATTTGTTAATTTTAATTTGGATTTTATGCATGGTTTACCCGCACAATCCATAGAAGATGCGGTTGCTGATTTGCATGATGGTTTGCAATTCCAACCACCGCATCTTTCTTGGTATCAATTAACGATTGAACCTAATACTTTTTTTCATCATCAACCGCCTGTATTACCTGCTGATGAAATACTGTGGGACATCCAAGAAGAAGGCAAAAAAATAATTCACCACTCCGGCCACATGCAATATGAAATTTCTGCATACAGCATTCCTGGTAAAGAGTGCACACACAATAAAAATTACTGGGAATTCGGCGATTATTTAGGCATAGGCGCCGGCGCACACAGCAAAATCACAAATATCGAAAAACAACAAATCACCCGTCATTGGCAAGTAAAACACCCCAACGACTATCTCAACCCCAAAAAATCTTTCACCGCCAGTGAAACTATTGTATCAAACGAAGATTGTATTTTTGAATTCATGTTAAACGCTTTGCGGCTTACTACTGGTGTACCTATGCATTTATTCACCGAACGTACTGGCTTACCCTTAACCTCTATCTCCAAAAAAATAAAACTCGCGCAGCAAAAAAATCTTTTATCCACAGATCCTGATCGTTTATGCGCAACAGAATTAGGTTTGAGATTTTTGAATGATTTGACGCAGGTATTCTTGCCATCTACTTAAAAAATTAAACATAAAACAAATATTTTATCAATAAAAATGAAGCAATACCCAATAATACGATTTTAAGCACTAAGCAAATTTTGCCTGGCCAATTAATCCAGTAAGGAAGCTTTATATCTTTTTCACTACCTATCAGTTGCTTATCATTTCTCTTTGCATAGAAATTAGCAAACCACCAATATAAACAGGCTGTAAAGAAGTATTGAAACACATCTAGAAAAAAATAGCCTATCAAACAACATAAAATTACAAGAATAGAAGGAGAAAACGTTCCATAAGGTGTCTTAAAAAACCAACATAAACCGCCCTGTGCATAAGCCAACTGTCTACTTACTTTCGACAAAAATCCTGTGTTAGTGGCATACTTCTCCCAAAGATCATCTATTTCACCTTCGATTTTATTCTTACGCTGTATTTGATCACTCATGGTTTAAGCTTCTAGGAGGAGGTTCTTTTGGATTAACAAAAAACTCTAAGACAGAATTGATTTTTTTAATCGATTCTTCTCGAAGAAGTTCAGCAACTTCTTTCCGGGTTAAAATAATTTTTCTACTTATACCTTTATATGAAATATCGACAATATAATCACCATTAGCATCTACAGCTGTATTTACCTGAATATCGTTAAGATTTTTCTTTTGAGCAATTTCTTCAATTTTATTCTTTATTATTAAGCCTGGATTATTTACAGAAGACTGTTGATATTGAAAATCTGCAGCAATGCAATTGAAATTAGCAAAAATTCCTATTAAAAATATAACTACGATCCATATTAAACGCATTATTTCATCCCTTATAACTATGCATTCATTTTAATCATTTTTGATGCTTAAATATAGTATGCTTTATCACTAAAATACTTGACAAATATGCATAAAACCCATAATATTACTATGTATTTCTTGCATTTTTATCAAGGAAGCCTATGATAAAACCCAAAGACTTTTTTAATCAACATCCTATATTTACCAGCCAAGAATATGCCCAATTCTTGGAACAGGAGCGGCATGCAGGTGAGAGAGCCCAAGAAGCCCTTTTAGCTTACCATGTTAAAAAAGGGAATTTAATACGGATTCGAAGAGGACTCTTTGCAACAGTACCGCCAGGTACTATTGCAAATTCATACATAGTTGACCCTTATTTAATAGCCACGAAATTAGTGGATGATTCTGTGATTGGTTACCAGAGTGCTTTAGCTTTTTATGGTAAAAGTTATTCTGTTATGCAGCAATATTGCATATTAACCCATTCTAGACCTAGTGAATTTTCTTTTCAGGAAAACACTTTCCATCTTGTATTATTTCCAAAATCGTTACGTGAAAAAAAACTTACTCACTTTGGAGTAAAAACCGTTTTACATAAAAGGTATTCAATACAAGTGACAAGTTTTGAACGCACACTTGTTGACATGCTTGACAAACCAGATTTATGTGGTGGATGGGAAGAAATTTGGCGTTCATTAGAATCAGTAGAATATTTTGATTTAGATAAAATAATAGAGTATGCTTTGTTACTTGATAAGGCGACGACAATAGCGCTTGTTGGTTTCTATCTCGAGCAACATGCAAAAGAGCTACACGTTAAAAATTCGCATCTTAAGCAATTAGAAGTTCATCTTCCTAAACAACCGCATTACATAGATAAATATCAAAAGTCATCTAGCAAGCTTAATCCTCGTTGGAATCTTATCATCCCTATACAAATCATTAATCAATCCTGGGAGAAAGAAACATAATGAATATTCGACAAGAAGATTTACATGAGTTATCCAAAACGACAGGCTTTAAAAACGCCGACATGTTAGAAAAAGTAATCCAGTTAATAAATCTCTTAAATGAAATATTTAATAATACTTATTTGCGAAATCTTTTTGTATTAAAAGGAGGCACCGCTTTAAATCTGTTTTATTTCAATTTACCTAGACTATCCGTTGATATTGATTTAAATTATATTGGCTCTATCGAGAAATCTAGGATGTTAATTGAACGAAAAGAATTAGAAAAAATTTTAGTAAGTTTATGTCAACGCTCAGGATTCATGATTAAACGTGTTGCAAAAGAGCATGCGGGAGGCAAGTGGCGATTAAATTATACTAGCGCAATCAAAGCTGGGGGAAATATTGAAATAGATTTATCTTATTTACATCGCGTCATTTTTTTTCCTATTACCAACAAGAACTCCATGCCAGTTAACCTCTATCAGGCAATTAATATTCCTCTACTCGATTTTCATGAACTAGCAGCAGGAAAATTAGCAGCATTGATGTCTCGAAAAGCTAGTCGAGATTTATACGATGTAAGCAAATTGTCTCATATTACAGAAAAACTTGAAATAGATAAATTGCGTTTAGTTTTTCTAGTTTATGGAGGAATGAATCGACGAGATTGGCGGACACTAGATGTAAACGATATTGCCATTGATAAAAATGAAATCGCGAAAAAATTATATCCCGTACTGAGACAACAAGAAATCGCATATCCAGAACTAACAAAAAACCTCATTCTAGATTGCAAGAAAATAATAGCCACTATTTTACCCTTTAGAAATCATGAAAAAGAATTTTTAGATTTATTATTAGATAAAGGGCAGATAGAACCTTCTCTCCTTACTCCTGATATTGAAATGCAAAATAAAATCTTGAAACATCCTGGACTACTCTGGAAAGCACAGCATGCGAAAAAATTCAAAAGAAAACAGTATGATTTACCGAAGGACGCATAAAAAACCACGTTATACTTCCATTTACTCTTGTTTTAGCCTAAAATTTACAAACAGTCCCTGGGCAACTCTTCCCCCTAAGAACATTAGGTGCAGAATCCGGGGTTTTTCTTTTATAACGCTTTCAATAACCTAACACAAAAACTGCCCGCAATATTTATCTGCGAAGTGATAAGCGATACCAAAAGCTGTGAAATCAGAATTACCTTTTAGACTACCGCCTTTGGTGATACGGGTGAAGGTAAGATCTGCGACCCAGTTTTGAGTAATGTCATAACTGACGCCCATACCGAATAAAGGACGCACTGATGTTTGCGCAGAAGTCGAATTCGAAGATAATGATGCAGCAAGTGAAGGTGATGTGGTCACCGACATAATGCCTAAACCTAATTTACCGAGTACGCCAAATCCTGTCTCGCCAAATAACCACGTACCTCTTGCAACAATATCAAATGCATTCTCACGCACAGCAGGACTGCCGAATCCATTGGTTTTATAAACCGTATTTGCATAATGCGTAAGACCAAACTCAGAAGAAATATAAGGATTAAACGTATAACCCAGAAACAAACGTCCACCCATACCCGTACTGTTGCTATTTGTACCCAGCACGAATACAGGCTTAGGAAGACCCGTCATCACATTGGCTGTTGTTGGATAATGCGTATTGGTCTGACCGATTTGTGCGCCTATTAAAAAACCCTCGCCTACGGCATATGCAGAAGTCGCTATACTAGAAAGAACAGCAAAACCGAATAAATATTTTTTTATAGTCATTTGTAAAATCTCCTTTTGACGCCCTATGTTATTCCATCTTGTTGCTCATTGTAGAGAGAGCTGACCTCAGCGTCAACACGAATGGTATTATAAAAACATAATTCCCAAATGGCACGACCGCTTCTTTCTCCACGCTTTTCAAATTTCGTCGCAATAGGTCTTTGCTCTGAGCGTGAGGCGAATTTACCCGTACCCGCAGTATTTATTAATTTTTTTTCTGCGGACAAAACTCGCATCATCTGCATGGCGTAATCTTCCCAATCCGTTGCCAAATACAAGATACCATTCGGTTTCAATTTGTTCGCCAGTTTTTCGACAAAAACAGGTTGAATCAACCGGCGTTTATGATGTTTGCGTTTCTGCCAAGGATCAGGAAAAAAAATCTGAACAATGTCTAGACTTGCATCTGCAATAGCATTCTCTAAAACCTCTACCGCATCCGCATAAAAAATTCGAATATTACTCACTTGTTGTTCATGCATATGCAATAACAATGCACCAATGCCCGGCTTATGCATTTCCACACCGATAAAATTCCAGTCGGGGTGTTGTTTTGCCGCGGCTAATAATGATTGGCCTGAGCCAAAACCAATCTCAAACACCAATGGTGCTTCACGTTGAAATAGTGTTGCAAATGACAGTAAACCGTTTTTTTCAGATAAACCAAACTGTGGCCATAAATGAGTGAAAGCCAGGCGCTGCGCTTCTGTCATTCTGCCATCACGACGAACAAAACTACGAATTTTTCTTAACATTGTCGATTAATCTTTTCTTTAACGCAAATAAATTACCTTCAAGTCCAACCAAATAGGGAGGTTGCAAAAACTGAGAAACCTGTTGCAATGCACGTTCACGAATAACCGCAAGTGACTCATTTTTAAAAATACATTTGCCTTTAACAAAAATAGGTTGGAGCAAATCCATGCAAGCGTCATAATCAGGTAATTTTTGTTGTACTGTTGCATCCATGGAAACCAACTCGGGTTTTTCTTCGGGAATACCACATACCAAATCATAAACAATATCCATGACCGGTGCATCATCCCAAAAAAATCGCCGCACTTGCTGTATCCCTGGGTGCGAAATTTTTACCGTTTGTTCTGATAATTTCAATTTATATTGCCACTCACCTTGCTCATCACGCAGCGCCGATAATTTATAAACACCGTCGAGAGCAGGTTCATCATAAGCAGTCACTAAGTGCGTACCTACACCCCAGCAGCAAATTTTTGCGCCTTGTTTTTTTAACCGTGTAATCACATATTCATCTAAACAATTGCTAGCAATAATTTGCGCGTTAGGAAACCCTGCCGCATCTAATAAAGCACGCGCTTTGATGCTTAACGCTGCTAGATCACCGGAATCCAAACGAATACCACGTAAATCAAATCCTTTATTACGTAATTGTTTACCAATGGCAATAGCATTTTTCACACCTTGCACACTATCAAATGTGTCTACTAAAAAAAACCCACTCTCAGGCATGACTTCCGCATAAGCTGAAAAAGCTTGTTTTTCATTTGCAAAAACAGTGACCCAACTATGGGCATGTGTGCCACTCACAGGAATACCGTAGATTTTGCCTGCTAACACATTCGATGTAGCATGACATCCACCAATATAAGCTGCACGGCTTGCAGACAGTGCACCATCCACCCCTTGTGCACGCCGCATACCAAATTCTAATACAGTATCACCCTCCGCCGCGCGGCAAACTCGCGCTGCTTTAGTCGCAATCAATGTTTGAAAATTAATAATATTTAACAACGTGGATTCCATTAATTGGGCTTGCAACAAAGGCCCTTGAATACGCAACAAAGGTTCATGAGGAAAAACCACCGTACCTTCTAGCACTGCATGAACATCACAGCGAAAACGTAATTTTTTTAAATAGGATAAAAATGCTGCGGGAAACAATGGTGTACCTGCAGGATTTTTTAAACTGCGCAAATAAGTTAAATCTTCTTTTTGAAAACGCCAATTTTTAAAAAATTCTACCGCTGTTGCAAGACCCGCTGCGATCGCATAATGACCGCCAAAAGGTGAATGACGAAAAGATAAATGAAAAACCGCCTCACGTTCGTGTAATCTCTGTCGCCAATAGCCATAAGCCATGGTTAATTGATAAAGATCTGTTAATAATGGTGAAATCAAGTGTATTCCTCATCAAAAAAAGGTATAAATGTCATTATGATTACATTCTCAAATATCAGCAAAAAATACATCACCCCGCATGGCAGCATCCCAGCGCTAGTCGATATTAACCTGTCTGTACCAAAAGGTAAAATATACGGCATTATAGGCAAAAGCGGCGCTGGCAAAAGCACACTCATTCGTTGCGCCAACCTTTTGGAACGTCCGACCAGCGGCAATATTATAGTTGACGATGAAGATTTGACCACTCTACCTCCTACACAACTACGTCAGGCACGGCGCAAAATCGGCATGATTTTCCAACATTTTAATTTATTATCTTCTTGCAATGTCTACGATAATATTGCGCTACCACTAACGCTAAGCAAAACTACCTCTACCGCCATCAAAAAAATAATTATGCCACTATTGGAATTGGTAGGACTCACTGACAAAGAACATAATTTCCCCGCCCAACTTTCTGGCGGCCAGAAACAACGGGTTGCAATCGCTCGCGCACTGGCATCAAATCCAAAAGTATTGTTATCCGATGAAGCAACTTCTGCGCTGGATCCCGAAACCACCGAAACTATTTTACAACTGTTAAAAAATATTCGTGATACGTTCAATGTCACAATTCTATTAATTACTCATGAAATGTCTGTCATCAAAACTTGTTGCGATTTCGTCGGTATTTTACATGAAGGCAAGTTATTAGAAGAAAATGATGTCGGTGAATTTTTTGCTTATCCCAAAACAGCGGTTGCAAAAAATTTTGTTACTGCTTCTTTTTCAACAAAATTACCGCTAAATATCACTCAACATCTACAGAATGTTTCAAGTGCGGATACTCATCCTATTATGCGTTTTTACTTCATGGGAGATGCAGCAACACAACCCATTATTTCGCAATTAATTAACCAATTTCGTCTGCGCATCAATATTTTGCAAGGCAATATTGAATACATTAAAAATCATGCGGTAGGCACTTTAGTGATAGCACTTTCTGGCAATGCAAATGATTTGCAAAATGCATTGAATTATTTAACATCCCTCAATATTCATACAGAGATCATAGGCCATGTCCCAAACAACGTTATTGCTTTTAGTGAGTAGTAGTTTGCAAACGATTTACATGGTAGCGGCTGCCAGCGTTCTTGCGACTATGTTTGGTCTACCCTTAGGTATTGCACTCTATATCACTCGCCGGGGAAATATTTTAGAAAAACCGCGTCTTTATAATTTTCTTGCAACACTTGTCAATATCACACGCTCTATTCCTTTTGTGATTCTCATGATTGCCATCATTCCCTTCACCCGTTTATTGGTAGGCACTTCCATTGGCACTAATGCTGCCATCGTACCGCTTTCGCTTTGTGCAATCCCCTTTATTGCACGTGTTACTGAAAACGCCTTATCTGAAGTCAATAAAGGCTTAATTGAAGCCGCCACTGCCATGGGCGCTACGACTTTGCAAATCATTTACAAAGTATTGATTCCAGAAAGTCTAGCAAGCATCATCAATGGCTTAACGCTTACCGTGATTAGTCTTGTCGGTTACTCTGCCATGGCAGGCGCTGTCGGTGGTGGCGGCTTGGGCGATGTCGCCATTCGCTATGGATATCAGCGTTTTGACAGTGTTATCATGCTAATCACTATTGTGATCATGATTGTGCTCGTGCAATTTTTTCAATTCTTAGGTGATTGGGTTGTCAAAAGAATTTCGCACCGGTAATATTATCAATTATTATCATTCCTACTACGAGATACTATAATATGTTTAAAAAAATAATTGTGTTCATCGCCCCTCTTTTTTTACTCATCGCCTGCTCTCAAGACAAAAATACGTTACGAGTAGGCACAATTGCCGGTCCTGAAACAGAATTGATGGAAGTAGCCAAACAAGTTGCCAAAGAGAAATACGGCCTGACCATTAAAATTATAGAATTTTCTGACTATATAGAGCCCAATGCAGCCCTAAACGATGGCAGCATTGATGCTAATATGTTCCAACATCAACCTTTTTTACAACAACAAATCAAAGATAGACACTATAAGTTGATCAGCATAGGCAAAACCTTTATTTATCCAATGGGTATTTATTCAACAAAAATTAAAAACCTCGCAGCAATCCCCAAAAAAGCCATTGTCGCCATCCCCAGTGACCCCAGCAATGAAGGCCGCGCTTTATTGCTGCTGCAACAAGCTGGCTTGATAAAATTACAAGTAAAAGCGTACCTCTATGCAACTCCTGCCGATATAGAAAAAAATCCGCATCAATTAATTTTCAAGGAATTAGATGCAGCCCAACTCGCAAGAGCATTGCCCGATGTGACTCTTGCAGTCATCAATACCAATTATGCCATTCCAGCAGGCTTGTCACCCATTAAAGACGCTTTGTTTCACGAAGACAAGAATTGTCCATATGCAAACATCATAGTCATCCAAGAAAAAATGCGTAACGATCCACGGATGAAGTTATTAGTCTCAGCCATACAATCTGAAGATGTATTAAATGCAGCAAAAACCATTTTTAATAATCAAGCTATTCCAGCTTGGTAAATCAAGGAGAAATATTTCATGATGAAAAAACTATTGGTAATACTGACAACCATTGCCTTAACAAGCTGCGCATCAACCAGCGACAACCCCTACATCAAAAGATCATTGATGAATGCCCATAGCGGCGATAGTAAAGCGCAAGTCAGCATGGGCATGCGTTATATGTTAGGCCAAGGAACTCCAGTAGATTATGCAGAAGCACGTTCATGGTTTGAAAAAGCTGCCGAACTAAATAATCCTTATGCAGAAAATGAATTAGGTTTCATGTACGCAACAGGCAAAGGCGTCACCCCTAATCAAGTCACCGCACTACAATGGTACCAAAAAGCAGCAGACCATGGCCTTGCTAGTGCACAATATAATTTAGGCATGATGTATGCGCACGGCGTTGGCACACCGGTCGATAATGCCAAAGCACAAGCCTATTTTAGAAAAGCTGCAGCGGCTGGTTTCGGACCTGCAAGTAAAGCACTACGATAGTCGCTACGAGAATAAAATATGCATATTCCACGCAAACGATTCGGTCAGCATTTTTTGCGTGACAAGCTTGTGATACAACACTTGGTAGAGGTCATACAACCCGATACTCACCAACATCTTGTTGAAATAGGTCCAGGCTATGGCGCCCTCACATTACCTATCTTAAAAAAATCAGGTAAAATTGATGTCGTTGAACTGGACCGCGATCTTGTTCCTTTGCTAAAAAATCGCTGCGAAGGCAAAGGTATTATGAACATTTATAATGCGGATGCTTTGGAATTTGATTTTTCTATGTTACGCACATCGTTAGAACCGCTGCGTCTTATTGGCAATCTACCTTACAATATTTCTACGCCATTAATTTTTCATTTATTAACTTTTGCAGAACATATTCAAGACATGCATTTTATGTTACAGAAAGAAGTCGTAGATCGTATGGTAGCAAAATGCGGCGATGATGCTTATGGTCGTCTCAGTATTATGGTGCAATATCATTGTGCAACAACTGCATTATTTGATGTACCGCCAGAAGCATTTGATCCACCGCCAAAAGTTTTTTCCAGCATTGTAAAATTAGTTCCTTACAAAAAACTCCCTTTTATTAGCCAAAATTATTCGCGTTTTTCACAATTAGTCAAAGAAGCTTTCAGCCATCGTCGTAAAACACTGCGCAATAGCTTAAAAAAATTAATTAGCGATGACATGTGGAAAAAAATTTCAATTGATACACATAAGAGACCAGAAGAACTATCAGTAGAAGAATATGTTTACCTAAGTAATCTTATTTAAGAGCACTCTTAGAGGTTTTTATGTCGATTTATGTTATAGGTGATATCCAAGGTTGTTTTCAGGCATTGCAAAAATTGCTTGAAAAAATACATTTTGATCCCTCGAAAGATAATTTGTGGTTCACAGGTGATCTTGTCAACCGCGGCCCTGAATCCCTTGCGACAATACGTTTCGTTAAATCGTTAAAAGACCGTGCTATCTGTGTATTGGGTAATCATGATTTGCATTTATTAGCTGTCGCTTTTGGCGCGCACAAGGGAACACAAGAAGATACTTTTCATGACATATTATCCGCACCTGATCGTGATGAATTACTGATCTGGTTACGCCATCTACCACTCATTCATCATGATGTACAAAAACAATTTACCATGGTACATGCAGGACTTGCACCACAATGGGATTTACACAAAGCACTCACACTCGCTAAAGAAGCCGAAACATTATTACACGGAAACCAACCTGCAGAATTTTTTGCGCATATGTATGCAAATCATCCCGTGCAGTGGTCAGATAATTTAGTCGGTTGGGACAGAATACGCTGCATCATTAATTACTGCACACGTATGCGTTTCTGTCATCCTGATGGACGCATGGAGTTAGATTACAAAGGCAATATCGATACACATCCAGAAGATTTAATACCTTGGTTTCAAGTCAAACATCGCAAAACTACTGTCAATAAAATCATTTTCGGCCATTGGGCGGCGCTCAACGGCATCACTCACACCCCCAACACTTATGCACTCGATACCGGCTGCGTCTGGGGTAATTGCTTGACTGCGATGCGCTTGGAAGATGAACACTACATAAGTGTTCCATGTTCTCCTTAAAATAGTGGGTAAATATAAAAATCGCGGGATATTGACTTATAAAATCGCGGGGGTATAATATATAAAATCGCGGGGTTATCTTATGCGGGAGAGGCAGCCAGGTGACAATACTTTATCAGCGGTGGCAAAAGCAATCCATTGAAAAATCAATGAAAAATAGGAGAGTATTGCTATTAAGCGGGCCACGTCAATGCGGCAAAACAACACTTGCCAAGCAGCTCACTACTAAAAATACCGTATATCGAACATTAGATGATCTTGCCGTGCGCACGCTAGCGGAAAGTGATCCCCATGGCTTTGTCCAACATTCAAAAAATAGCATGTTAATGATTGATGAAATACAACGTGCGCCTCAATTACTTTCTGCCATTAAACTGGTAGTTGATGAAGACACACAACCCGGTCAATATTTATTAACCGGATCTGCAAATATTCAATCACTTCCTAGCGTACAAGAATCGTTAGCAGGCCGCATAACAAAAATTCGTTTACGCCCGCTCACGCAAGGAGAAATAATAAATGCAAAACCCACATTTATTGAACGTGCTTTCCTAGGCATGACTGAAACAATTAATCCATCTCTCATTCAGCGTAAGACCATACTCACTTTAGCAATGCGTGGTGGTTTTCCAGAAGCCGTTAAATTAGCAGCAAATGAAAGAGAACAATGGCACCATGACTATATCAATGCTTTGCTAGAACGCGACTTGCGTGATATTACCAGAATTACGCAGCTACACGCTATGCAAGAATTAATACATACACTAGCCGCTTGGTCAGGTAAATTCATGGATATCTCTGCGATAGGTTCTGGTTTAGCCATTCAACGTCCTACTATTGAGTCTTATATTAACGCATTAGAAGCACTCTACCTCATTGAACGCATCCCCCCATGGACACACACAGATTATGAACGGGTTGGCAAACAATCTAAAATTTACATGACCGATGCTGGCATGATGAGCGCCATATTACGTTACCGTTTAGATCGTATTGAAATGGATGCCGACCGTTCAGGAAAATTGATTGAAACATTCATTTTTAATGAGCTCGCTACACTAATTGATGTCAGCAATGGGAAATACCGACTATACCATTATCGTGATCGCGAAAAACGTGAAATTGATTTTCTTATTGAGCGCGATGATCAAGCATTACTTGGCATTGAAATTAAAGCAGGCTCCGCCATTAGCGAAGCAGACTTCAAACATTTAAAATGGTTTAGAGATAATATTGCAAAAAACAAATCATTTATAGGTATCGTACTCTATACAGGATCACAAGCAGGTTTAATGGGAAAACAATTATATGCAATACCCATGAGTATATTGTGGCAATTATAATCTTCTCTCTAAAATTACAAAACTATACGCATGCACATTCGCTGCATCCGCCTCATGACGTACACGCTCAACCTCATGCCATTCGTTATAATCCAACACAGGAAAAAAAGTATCACCCTCAAATTCATGATGCAAAATTGTCAAATACAACTTATTAATCTGCGGTAACAATTGTTCAAACAAAGCGCTGCCGCCAATGATAAATACTTCGTTACTATAATCCACCGCATGCAATGCGGTTTCAATAGAATAAGCAACAATACAACCTGGCGCAGAAAAATTAACATCATGCGTCACGACCACATTGCAACGATCAGGCAATGCTTTACCAATAGACTCAAATGTTTTACGTCCCATAATAATGGGTTTACCTAGCGTGATGTTTTTAAAATGCTTAAGATCTGCGGGTAAATACCAAGGTAACTTGTTGTCTTTCCCTATCACATGATTTTCCGACATGGCTACAATGGCCGAAATTTGCATATATGTTTCCCCAATACTCACAATTTATTGCATTTTACCTCATAGCATTTACACTACCAAATGATATATACTGAAATTAATGAAAATTAACTTAAAAGCAAGGACAAATGAGTACAGAATCATTGTTACCAAGCTATACGGAATTTAGCAAGGTATTACAAAAATCGAAATCCAATTTCCAAGCAGCGCAAGTGCATGGATTATTGTGCGGTTGGATTTGCTCAACTCACGAAACAGAAAATGTATGGGAAAAACGCTTACCAGGCATAAAAACCTACCCACAAGGTCTTGAAGCATTAAAACGACTTTATGAAATCAGTTATCATCAGCTCAGCGAATTTTCATTCGAATTCAGTTTATTATTACCGGATGATAGAACAGATTTAAAAACACGCGCTGAAACTTTAGGATTATGGTGCCAAGGATTTTTAACCGGTCTTGAAAATGCTTCGCAATTTATCAAATTACACTCACCTGAAGATGTCAAAGAAGCATTAAAAGATATTATTGAAATTGCTAAAGTCGATTACGATGCCATTACCGCCAATGATGAAGATGAAACCGCTTACTTTGAACTTGTTGAATACGTACGTCTCACTGTACTCATGATTTTTCATGAATTGAATTCTCAAGCAACGGCAAAACCATCGAATGGTAATCATTCCATACACTAATATTCACTACGGATATAACGATGACAGAATTTTTAAAACGCCGAAAACAGTTAATGCAACAAATGGGCCCCAACGCTATCGCTATTTTATCAGCAGCCCCTGAAGTGGCTCGCAATCACGATCATATGTATATGTTCCGACAAAACAGTGATTTTCATTATCTCACAGGATTCAACGAACCTGAAGCCATTATGGTATTGCTTCCCGAACACAAAGAAGGTGAATTCATTTTATTTAACCGTGTGCGCGATAAAACCGAAGAAATCTGGAACGGTCATCGTGCAGGACAAAAAGGCGCGTGCCGCGAATTCGGTGCTGATCGCGCGTTTCCGATTCAAGATTTTGCCAAAAAATTACCTGAATTACTCAAAGATCGTGACACGATTTATTATGCCATCGATTGCGATGCACAGTTAAACCAAACCCTTATCAATATCATCATTGAATTACGCGGAAAAATACGCAGCGGCGCACAATCTTCTTTTGCACTCATTGATATCGCTGATATTCTGCATGAAATGCGTTTATTTAAAAGCCCAACAGAAATTGCACTACTCAAAAAAGCAGGACAAATTACAGCAGATGCCCATATACGCGCAATGCAATATTGTCGTCCGGGTTTATATGAATACGAATTAGAAGCGGAAATCACACATGAATTTATTCGCCAGGGTGCGCGCTTTCATGCGTATACACCTATCATAGGCAGCGGAGCGAATACTTGCATACTTCATTATGTCACCAATCATCAACGCATCAAAAAAACAGACTTAGTCTTAGTGGATGCCGGCGCAGAATACCAATATTATGCAGCAGATGTCACACGTACATTTCCTGCTAATGGCCGTTTTTCTGCAGAACAACGGGCTGTATACGATATTGTACTCGAAGCACAACTTGCAGGAATAAAAGCAATACGTCCTGGTACTGCTTGGAATAAAATTGAAGAAATTACCGTGAAAATTATTACCCAAGGTCTTAAAGACATTGGTTTACTCAAAGGCAATCTTGATTCTTTAATCGAAAAACAAGCCTATTTACCGTTTTACATGCATAGATCAGGTCATTGGTTAGGATTAGATACCCATGATGCAGGTGTTTATAAAATCAATCATAAATGGCGACCATTAAAATCAGGCATGGTCAGAACCGTAGAGCCTGGTATTTATATTTCTGCAAACACCCCGAATGTTCCTAAACGTTGGCACCATATTGGCATACGCATAGAAGATGATATACTTGTCACCAAAACAGGGTATGAGGTGTTGTCAGATAAAGCGCCGAAACGCGCAAAAGATATAGAATCGCTAATGTCACGTTAACATCATTAATACTGCGCGCACGCGGGCACGAGCGCGAAAAAACAGGGTAAATATGCAAAATTATGACATCACCATCATCGGCAGCGGCATGGTCGGCGCAACACTCGCGCATGCTTTGCGTGATACTGCACTACGCATTGCTATTGTCGATGCAACACCGTTAACAGCAAGAGAAGATAACCGCCTTATCGCACTCAATTTTCAAAGCTATACTCTTTTCCAACAATTAAACTTATGGGAAAAACTCGCAGCTAACGCATGCCCCATCCAAGAAGTCCATGTTTCGCAACAACGTCGTTTTGGCGCCGTTCGTTTGCGCGCAAACGATATTAATTTACCCATATTAGGTTATGTCGTTCCCGCGCGTTTCATCAATGCCGCATTAGAAGCTGATTTACCACAAAATATTACCTCTTTTCGCCCTGCTACATTAAAACATCTAACCCAAACTGCAGAACAAATCACAGTAGATCTTGGCGAAAAAAAGTTTTCCACCCGCATACTCATAGGTGCAGATGGCAGCCATTCCACCGTGCGTCAGTTATTAAATATTTCTGTAGAACAATACGATTACCAACAAAGCGCGCTAGTCACTGTGACGCATTTACAACGCTCGCACCAATATATTGCGTATGAGCGTTTTTTAAAAAATGGCGCCATCGCTATGCTTCCTCTCACAGAACAACGTGCTGCAACAATTTGGTCTGGACCTACGGCTGAAATAAAAGCATTATTGGTATTGGATGAAGCGACTTTTCTAAAACAATTACAACAACAATTCGGCTATCGCTTAGGTCTATTGCAAAAAACCGAACAGCGTTCTTTGTTCCCACTGCAAATGCAACATGCGACTGACACGGTCAAACAGAATATTGCTTTAATAGGCAACGCAGCACACACGCTACATCCTATTGCAGCGCAAGGATTAAACCTAGCACTGCATGAAGTGGGTCAATTAGTAAATCATTTTAAAAAACAAACGGCAGATACACTTTCTTTACAACATTTTGTCAGCCAAACAAGCGCACAAACTTTTACCTTGCGTTTATCGCACCTTTTGGCACGGCTTTTTTCCCTGGAACTCCCGTTCATGAGTTTTGCCCGACAAATAGGCATGATAAGCTTAGATCACTTCCTCCCTGCTAAAAAATCGTTGACAGAAAAAACCGCTGGTAAAAGATTTTTATTGCAAAATAGCTTAAATTCCTTTGAAATAGACTGATCTAAAGTAAACCATTGAGGTTATATTTTTATGAGCAATATGATTAATGCCATTAGCGACACATCTTTTGAAAATGAAGTCGTAGAATCCCAAACTCCCGTACTCGTAGACTTTTGGGCACAGTGGTGCGGCCCTTGTAAAGCCATAGCGCCCATTTTGGAGGAACTTGCCCAAAAATACTCAGGCAAACTGAAAATCGTCAAACTAGACGTAGATAGCAACCCTGCCACCCCCCCTAAATTCGGCATCCGTGGTATCCCTACCCTGGTCTTATTCAAAGATGGCCAAGTTAAAGCCACCCAGGTAGGCCTATTGTCCAAGTCTGAGCTAGTTAATTTCATCGACGGGCATGTGTAAACGTAGTTTTCCCCTCACCCCAACCCTCTCCCGCTAGATGTGTATCGTATTTTTTACCGTTATGGCGGCGGGAGAGGGTTGGGGTGAGGGAAAAACTACGCCTCAAAAAAATTTCACCTAGATGCTAGATATTCCAAAAATTTAATGCTATCGTGTAACCCTAAGAGTAGAAATATCCTCGTTTAACAACCCTAGGTTTTAAATCGAATATTCTGTAAACAACAACTTTATTAAAGAGAACGCAACAAAACCCATATGTTTAATTTTTCTAACAAATTACCTCAAACCCTCCTATTTTCAATTTTATAAGGCATCCAAACATCTATGAATCTTACTGAACTTAAGAAAAAAAGCGCGGCTGATCTCATTCAACTTTCTGATGAATACGCTCTTGAAAACATGGCGCGCTCGCGCAAACAAGACATTATTTTCGCTATCTTAAAAGCCCACGCCAAACGCGGCGAAGATATTTACGGCGATGGCGTCTTAGAAATTTTACAAGATGGTTTTGGATTCCTACGTTCTGAAGAAGGTTCATACCTAGCAGGGCCTGATGATATTTACGTTTCCCCTAGCCAAATTCGCCGTTTCAATTTACGCACAGGCGATACTATTGCCGGTAAAATTCGCCCGCCGAAAGAAGGCGAACGTTATTTTGCATTACTCAAAGTCGATCATATTAATTTTGACGCACCTGAAAATGCTAAAACAAAAGTATTATTTGAAAACTTAACACCGTTATTTGCCAACGAACGTTTAAAACTGGAATGTGGCAACGGTAGCACTGAAGATATTACCGCACGTACCATTGATTTGGTTGCACCGATTGGTAAAGGCCAACGTGGATTAATTGTTTCTCCACCGAAAGCGGGTAAAACCATGATGCTGCAAAACATCGCGCATTCTATTTCTCACAATCATCCTGAGTGTCATCTCATTGTATTACTCATCGATGAACGCCCAGAAGAAGTCACCGAAATGTCACGCTCAGTCAAAGGCGAAGTGATTGCCAGTACATTCGATGAACCTGCTAACCGTCACGTACAAGTCGCAGAAATGGTTATCGAAAAAGCAAAACGCTTAGTCGAACACAAAAAAGATGTTGTCATTTTATTAGATTCTATTACTCGTCTTGCACGTGCTTACAACACGGTCGTACCTGCATCCGGAAAAGTATTAACTGGTGGTGTGGATGCCAACGCTTTACAACGTCCTAAACGCTTCTTTGGTGCAGCACGAAATATCGAAGAAGGCGGCAGCTTAACCATTATTGCAACCGCATTAGTAGAAACAGGCTCCAAGATGGATGATGTGATTTACGAAGAATTCAAAGGAACCGGTAACATGGAAATCCATTTGGACAGGAAAATTGCTGAACGTCGTATCTATCCTGCCATCAACATCAACAAATCCGGCACCCGTCGTGAAGAATTATTAACAAGCCAAGAAGAAATCCAAAAAATGTGGATTCTGCGTAAGCTTTTACAACCGATGGATGATCTGGCTGCGATTGAATTTTTGTTAGATCGTTTGCGTCCGACGAAAACCAATGAAGATTTCTTTGATGCTATGAAGCGTTAAACAACACATCGTCCCGCGATTTGTCCGGTGAATGGGACGTCGTCCCGCGGCTTGTCCGCGGGATCCAGTGCATACTCATGTCATCCCGAGCGTAGCGAGGGATCTCCTGCTTAGAACAAATTGGAACCAAACAACCATGCCCAACAAAAAATACTGGCTCTTCAAATCCGAACCCAACACCTTCAGCATAGATGATTTAAAAAATCGCCCAGAACAAACAGAACCCTGGAACGGCGTACGCAATTACCAAGCGCGCAATATGTTGCGTGACGATGTGCAACTAGGTGATCTTGGATTTTTTTACCATTCCAATTGCACACCACCCGGTATCGTCGGTATTTTTAAAATTGTCAAAGCAGGTTATCCAGATCACACTGCGTGTGATGCTAAGTCAGATTTTTTTGATCCTAAAAGTACAATAGATAATCCACGCTGGTATATGGTAGATGTAAAATTTGTGAAAAAGTTCGCACGTATGATTACATTAGATGAAATCAAACAACATGCTATTTTGAAAAACATGCAAGTTGCAAGACAAGGCAATCGCCTCTCCATCACACCGGTTACTGAAAAAGAATGGAACACTATCACAGAAATAGCAAAATTGTCTTAATTATAATCATACGTATAAATCTCTTATTGCTCTCAACAAATTGATGCTCGTAAAATGGATTTATTCTAATAAATTGAGGTCATGTCTATGGACTCCAGTAAGGCTGTCGTCATTCATTCAGCAAAAACAACTACAACTACACTATCCACCCACATGATCTTCATTACCACCAGTTCACCGAACATAAAACCAGCCATACCCTCACCAACACGTAACGCAGCAACTGATCCAACACCGCGCAGCAGTAGTTTAGACCATAATGAATTTTCATTGGATACTGGCAGAACAACGAGTCAAATGTCACCTTCTTCAATAACTTCATCTATTCCTGCAGAACAACAAAATACCCACAATTCTAACAAATATAGAGGTTTTACAATCGCACCAAAACATCATGTGCTATCTCCTGGTGTTTCAATGACTTTTACTTCAGAAGAAGTTAACGCAATTAATAACCAACAACAACCATCAACAAATCCAAAGACAGGTATAACCAACAATCCATCACCAACAAATCCAAATGCAGGAAAAAAGATAAGATCTGCTTTTTCTTTTGATAATGTTCAAAACAATAGTGATCACCATCCTCCCAATCCTCCAACAGTAACCCCTGATCCAGACACAGTTACCAGAGGCAGATGCCCACCGTTTTGTTAAAATCCTCTCACTACTTCAGTCTAATTATATGCTAAGCAGGAGATCCCTCCCCGCGCGCTTTAAGCGGGGATCTCTTGCTTAAGTAGGAGATCACGCGCGTAGTTCGGGATGACGCACCCGCTGCCGCACGACTTCAAATAAAAAAACACCCGTCGCAACAGACACGTTTAAGCTACTCACAGAACCTAACATAGGAATATGAAACAAAGCATCGCAATGTTCACGCGTTAGACGTCTTAAACCCGTACCTTCAGCGCCTAAAACAATCGCCGTCGCAGATTTAAAATTACCTTGATAAAGTGTATTTTCAGCTTCACCCGCAGCACCGTAAATCCAAATGTTTTTTTCTTTTAATAATTCTATCGTTCTCACTAAGTTGGTGACTTGAATTAAGGGTAAAGTTTCCGCAGCACCACTGGCGACTTTGGAAACGGTTGGCGTAATACTCGCGGATTTATCGCGTGGCGTAATCACTGCATGCACGCCTGCCGCATCGGCTGTGCGTAAACAAGCACCTAAATTATGTGGATCTTGCACACCGTCTAGCAATAATAGTAATGGCGGTTCTGTTAATTCTTCGATTAATTGTTCTAAATCTTGTTCGTTAGCATTTTTCAAAGGCGCGCATTCAACGACGATACCTTGGTGCACACCGTTTTGCGTCATTTGATCTAAGGCTTGCCTAGGTTTTACATACGTTTTAATAGAAAAAGATTTTGCGAGTTCTAAAATAGCTTGGATTCTTTTGTCTTCTCTGTCTTGAAGAAAATACAATGCGGTGATGCGTTTTGGATTTTTCTTAAGAAGCGCTTCAACCGTATGTAGACCGAAAATAACAGTAGAATGCATTACTTTAAAATCCTCTTTTGGATTTCTTTTTTGGCTTCTTAGATTTAACCTCTCCCTCATCCTCCGCAAGCACAAAATCAATTTTGCGTTCATCCAGATCCACACGCGCCACACGTACTTTTACTACATCACCTAATCGAAATCGTCGACCACTTCTTTCACCAATCAAAGCTTGGCGCGTTGCATCAAATTGATAATAATCATTAGGCAACAAACTAATATGCACCAAACCTTCCACATAAATATCGGTGAGCTCTACAAAAAATCCAAAACCCGTCACACCCGAAATCACACCCGGAAATTCCTCACCCACTTTATTCATCATGAATTCACACTTCAACCAATCAATGGCTTCACGTGTCGCTTCATCGGCACGACGTTCTGTCATCGAGCAATGCTCGCCTATTCTTTCCAAATGACCATTATCATCTGGTTTAATCTTTTGTCGTAAAATACTGCGTATACCGCGATGGACCAATAAATCCGGATAACGCCGAATGGGTGATGTAAAATGCGTGTAGGTATCATACGCTAAACCAAAATGTCCACGGCTTTTATCACTGTAAATTGCTTGACTCAAAGAACGCAATAACACCGTTTGAATCACATGAAAGTCAGGACGATTTGCAATAGTTTTTAATAATGCAGAATAATCACTCGGTGTTGGAATATCACGACCTGGCATATTTAAACCTAATTCGGCTAAAAATTTTCTGAGATCCAATAATTTTTCAGCAGAAGGGCCTTCATGCACACGGTATAATGCAGGACATTCATTTTTTAATAAATAATGTGCGGCACAAATATTGGCGCACAACATACATTCTTCAATTAATTTATGCGCGTCGTTGCGCTCTGCGGGAACAATTTTTTCAATCTTACGGCCTTTGCCGTAAATAATTTTTGTTTCTGGCAAATTAAAATCAATCGTGCCACGTTGTTCACGCGCTACTAATAAAATTTTATAAAGAGAAAATAATTCTTGCAAATGCGGCATTAATTCTTTGTTTTGATCTGCTAATTGTTTGTCTCCTGTCATAACCATAGCAAATACTTTATTATAAGTTAAACGCGCATGCGAACGAATTACCGCTTCATGAAATTCATAATCAGTAATTTTCCCTGCTTTATCAATCGTCATTTTAGCAACCATAGTGAGACGATTGACAAAAGGTTTTAATGAACATAACTCATTGGATAATTGTTCAGGCAACATAGGAATAACACGACCGGGAAAATACACGGAATTTCCACGTTTAAAGGCCTCCTCATCCAAACCTGATCCAGGTTTGACATAGTGGCTGACATCTGCAATTGCAACATATAATATCCAACCACCGTTTTTCTGCGGCTCGCAATAAACCGCATCATCAAAATCTTTTGCATCTTCGCCATCGATAGTGACAAAAGGTAATGCGCGTAAATCTAAACGATTTTGCACTGCATCATCTAAAACGTGGGGAGAAAATTTTTCAGCTTCGTGAATAACTGTTTCTGGCCATTCATAAGGTAAATCATGATTACGAATGGCAACAGCAACTTCCATTCCAGGCGCCATATGATCACCTAAAATTTCAACCACTTTACCTATGGCACGCATATGCGTTGTTGGTTGTTCTGTGATTTCTACCACGACCATTTGGCCATTGTTTGCATGCAAAGTTGCATCAGGGGGAATTACAATTTCTTGAGCAATACGTTGATTAGACGGTTGCACTTGAAACACACCAGATTCTGCGAGTAAACGTCCTACTAATTGTTTAGTATTATGCTCAAGCACTTCGACAATCACAGCTTCTGCACGACCACGATAATCTTCGCCTATGACACGCGCAAGTACTTTGTCATCGTGAAATACTCTGCGCATTTGCTTAGGGCCAATAAAAATATCATCGCCACCCGTCTCAGGCACTAAAAATCCGTAACCATCTTTATGCCCAATAATGCGGCCCGTAATCAATTCCATTTTATCGATCAACCCGAAAGCACCGCGACGATTTTGCAATAACTGACCATCCCGCACCATGGCTAAAAGACGTCGGCGTAAGGCTTCTTTTTCGTCACCCCCATGCAAGTCCAATTCAGTCACTAATTGTTTATAATTAGCAGGTTTCCCACGTTCGGCTAAGTGCTCTAGAATGAATTCGCGGCTAGGGATAGGATTTTCGTATTTTTGTTCTTCCCGTTCTTTGTATTTGTCTTTTTTAAGACGTTTTTCCATGGATCATTCACCAGTGTTTTTATTAAAGAAGCAGTGTATCATAAATAAGTGCTTACCACACAGCAAAGCGGTAGTGTTTGCGAATGGTTTGATCTTTTGTAATTAACCGAGCAGCATTCACCATTGCTTGTGCAACAATCAAACGATCAAAAGGATCACGTGTCCAGCTCAAAGAATGAGCTTTTTTAACAATATCCTCAAAACCTAACTCACAAATATCCAAACCGATACGCGATTGTAGATCATGAATAATCGCTTCAGCGGAATACTGAATACGCTTGGTCTCATGTAAATAAGTTAACTCCAGTTGAGCCATTGGTGAAATCATCAACGCATTTTTATCCATCAGTTGCCGCGCATGTTCGCTAAATTTTTCCACAAAACCCGAATACAACCAAACAAGCACATGTGTATCTAAATAAATCATAGATCTTCATTCCACTCCTCGGACCAATCCATATGCACGATATCCTCCGGATCACCGATAATGCAATCTGGACGCCTAATTAAATTACTCAGTTTATTTTTCTTTTTTTCAGCAATTAACTTCACTTTTACTCCTTTACGTTCTATTTCCACGGGCACTCCTGTTGCAATCACTTGATCCACAATTTTATAGAGGTTGGTGCGTAACTCTGTGACGGTGATTGACATGGCGACACCTGCTTGACGTACGTTATATGTATATTATACGTACGTACTTGATCATTTGCAAGTGTTTTTATTTTCAGGTAAAGTCGTGACAACCTGTCTTAGGAGCACGGAGCATGAGAAAACTGATTATTGGGACTATTTGTCTAAGTGTGTTGCTTGTGTCCTGCGCCTCCCACAATAAAAATCAAAACGATACGCAAAAAGCATTCTGCAAAGAAATTAACCGACGGATGATTTTCTTCAATGGTACGACTTCAAATTCCTCTGTGGCGCAACAGCAGAGAGCAGAGATGGATAATTTGACACAAGATTATAGGAATGAAGATTGCGGGTAAATTGATAAATCCCCCTTTTTCAAGACTTTGTTGCATAAATAAATTATTTATGCTGTGCAATGTTCCCAGGCCGTAGGCCTGAGAATGTTGTAACTATTCAAATAATTTATTTATGCAACAATCACTCTTTGAGAATTTTTAAATTCGCTTTTGTAATGCCGCCCAAAAAGCCGCCCACGGCTGATCTTCTACCAACCAATAGGTTCCCTTACGTAGCGATTTCACCGCCATATTCTGCGGAACACAAACAGACAGCATTTCTGCACAATCCAATGCATCTGCTTTGCCAGGTTGGATAGCCACACAACTGATAGAGAAACTTTTTCGATCCAAAACAATTGCCGACCAATTACCTGAACGCAAATAAGAAGCCCAACCAGCGCTAGCGGAAGGATGTGCCACAGGATGATCTATCCATAAGCTGCGCGCGGAAGTATTTTTCACAAAATAAATCTTCGCAGTTGCTAGATTATCATTCGACAAAAGCAAAATCTTATTCTGCACGACCATTTTAATAGGCGTACAAGAGAAAGGTGCGGCCCACACATTTTGACAAACCAGTAGTAAAACTAAAAATAACAATCTCATTAAACAGCCACCTCACCTTTAATATGCGGATGCGCTTGATAATTTACAATTACGAAATCATCAAACGTATAATCAAATATCGATGCTGCTTTTTTTAACTGTAATTGCGGCAGCGTAAACGGCGTACGCGTTAATTGTAAATCCACTTGCTCTAAATGATTCAAATAAATATGACAATCACCGCCCGTCCAAATAAATTCGCCCACTCCTAAATCACATTGTTGCGCTATCATATGCGTTAACAAAGCATAAGAAGCAATATTAAACGGTACTCCTAAGAAACTATCCGCAGAACGCATATATAATTGACAAGATAATTTATTATTCGCTACATAAAATTGAAATAATAAATGACAAGGCGGCAATGCCATCTTCGCAATATCGCCCACATTCCAAGCACTAACCATTAAACGACGAGAATCTGGATTTTTTTTAATTTGTGTTATCACTTCACTAATTTGATCAATCGTATGACCATCACGCGTTTCCCAAGCACGCCATTGTTTGCCATAAACAGGCCCTAAATTTCCGTGATCATCCGCCCATTCATCCCAAATCGTAACTTTATTATCATGCAAATATTTTATATTCGTATCACCGCGTAAAAACCATAATAATTCGTGAATAATACTACGCAACGATAATTTTTTAGTCGTTAACAAAGGAAATCCCTGACTCAAATCAAAACGCATTTGATAAGCAAACACACTTAGCGTACCCGTGCCAGTACGATCTGCTTTTTGCACACCGTGCTCACGAATATATCGCAGGAAATCTAAATATTGTTGCATGTTTTTTTCCCTCTACAATAGGCCCAAACCATCATCATAATGCCTGCTATGATCATGGGCAGCGATAATAACTGACCCTTAGTCATCCAACCCAATGCCACATAACCAATTTGCACATCCGGTTCTCTAAAAAATTCTACGCTGAATCGAGCAATTCCATATCCGATTAAAAACAATCCCGATACTGCTAACCGCGGTTTAGGCCGCATGGAAAAAATCCATAACACAATAAACAAACAAATCCCTTCCAAAAAAAACTCATATAACTGCGAAGGATGTCTAGGCATATCACCCGCCTTAGGAAAAACCATTGCCCAAGGCACATCACTCACACGCCCCCACAATTCGCCATTAATAAAATTTCCAATTCTTCCTAAAGCAAGACCCAAAGGCACTGCTGGCACCAGAAAATCTAACACATCCCCCAATGGTTTTTTCATTCTGCGTGCACAAATCCACAAAGCCAGCAATACTCCTAACAAGCCGCCATGAAATGACATACCCCCTTGTCGAATTTGAAATAAACGCATAGGATCAGCAATAAAATTATGCCAATCATAAAATAATATATAACCTAAACGACCACCAATAATCACACCCAGTGCTGCAAAAAATAAAATATCTCCCAATTGTTCCGTCGTAAAATTCCAAAAACTCGAATGCCGTAAACGCCAATTCAATACGAACCAACCCGCTAAAAATCCAGCAAGATACATTAAGCCATACCAATACACTGCTAAACTACCAATATGAAATGCTACAGGATTCACATCTGGAAAAAGTATCATGTCTTATACCGCCATCATGTCTATTGCTATCACCAGTAAAAAAACCCCAAATAACCGTCTCAATAATCGCACCGGCAATTTATGTGCTAACAGAGCACCTAAAGGCGCTAAAAACACACTTGCCGCCGCCACTCCAAAAAAAGCCGGCCAATAAATATACCCCGTACTCCATGGAATATGTGTTTTTGCTAATAATCCTATCACCATAAAACTCAACGACGCCACTAAACCTATGCTTAAACCACATGCAATTGAAGTCCCTGTTGCCTCCAACATACGCAAACCGCAGTGCAAAAAATAAGGCACCATGATTATACCACCCCCTACGCCCAATATGCTGGCTAAAATACCCATCAGCACAGAAACAATCGTCATACTACGTTTAGAAGGAAGGCTGCCAGAAGATTCTATTTGTTTGGCCTGCATTATCAAACGCATCCCCATGATAATTAAAAACACCGAAAAAATCTCGCGCAATCCATTCGACGGCAACAAATGTGCAACAACAGCACCCAAAGTCGCACCTATACATAAACCCGGTAACATGTTTATCACAACATCCCAACGTACTGCTTGGTGTTTATGGTGAGCATACATCGCAGAAAGCGAAGTAATCACTAAAACAGCTAACGATGTCCCAACCGCCATATGCATGATTGATTCATGCGGCACCAATCCGTGATATAAAAAAATTGCAGATAACGCAGGTATCACTATGATACCACCGCCAATGCCAAACAGTCCCGACATGAGTCCTGCGAATATCCCTATGATTAAGTACACACTAAACACAACAATCTCCCCATACTTTTGAGTGAGCGTGTCATCCCGAGCGCAGCGAGGGATCTCCCACTAAGCAGGAGATCCTTCACCGCAAAAAACGCGGCTCAGGATGACACGCATTATCTCTTCCCCACTCTGATTATATGTTCCAACCCCAGTTTTTTAAGTGCCAACTCCATATGACACCGAATCGTCACCGCGCTTTCCATCATCAATACTTCTTGTAATAATGTCTTCGCAATATCCATCGTTAACTTCCGCACAACGCATTTCGTACGCATCAAAGCCGACGCATTCATGCTCAACGAATCAAATCCCATCGCAATCAACAAAGGTACTGCCGATGGATCACCCGCAATTTCACCACAAATACTCACCGGTTTATTTTCCTGGTGCGCACTTTCCACCACTTGTAACAATGCACGCAACACAGCAGGATGCAATGCATCATATAAATTAGCCACACGCGCATTATTCCTATCGACTGCTAAAATATATTGCGTTAAATCATTACTCCCTACAGATAAAAAATCCACACGTTTTGCAATTGCACCGGCCGCTGAAACAGCAGAAGGCACTTCAATCATCACGCCTATGGCTGGAATTTTAATATTCACATCTTCTGTCATCACTTCTTGACATGCTTTTTTGAAAAGACGCAGCGCTTCATCCACTTCGCTGACATCCGTCACCATAGGCAACATAATCCGTAAATTATGATATTTTTCACTCGCACGTAACATCGCACGTAATTGCACTAAAAAAATTTCAGGATGATCTAACGAAATACGCAAACCACGCCAACCAAGAAATGGATTCTCTTCCAACACAGGAAAATAAGAAAGTACTTTATCACCGCCTACATCCAAAGTGCGCATAGTCACTGGCCGCGGTGCAAATGAAGCTAATAATTGCCGATAAATAACGCGCTGTTCTTCGCCCGAGGGAAAACGATCACGCATCAAAAAAGGAGTTTCTGTGCGATACAAGCCTACACCTTCCGCACCTGCCGCTAATGCTAAACCTACATCGGCACCTAATCCTGTATTCACTAATAGAGTAACGTGTTTACCATCTGCAGTATCTGCTGGTTGATCACGCAATACTTCTAATGATTCATTAAGTTCACGCTCTTCTGTTAACAATCTTTCAAATTTTTTGCGTAACTTAGACATAGGTGAAACATAAATTTGTCCGTAATAACCATCGATAATCATTTCTTTTGCATTCAATTCATGTACCGAAAGATTCTCAACACCCATGATGGTCGGAACACCCATAGCTCTTGCCAAAATAGCAACATGTGAATTGCGTGATCCTTTTACAGAAACCATACCAACAAGACATCCTTCCGGCACTTCTGCTAAATCCACTGCAGTGAGTGCTTCGCCGACTAAGATAGTTTTTTCTGGATAATTCGGCAAATGCCGCGGGTTATTTTGCAAATAAGATAAAATACGCAAACCTAAATCTTTAATATCAATCGCACGCTCGCGCAAATAAATATTATCTGAATTTTCTAAGCGATTCACATGAGATTGAATCACGACTCGTAATGCACCAGGCGCCCAGTTGCCTTTACGAATCAAATGAATCATTTCCGCACCTAAATCTGCGCTATCTAACATACGTTGATAAACATCAAACAATGAACGTTCTTCAACGGGCAAATTAGGCGAGATGCGTTCTGCTAATAAACGCACATCTTTACGACTCGCAGCAAATGCAATTTCTAACAAATGAATTTCTGCATCAATATCTTCAATTTTACGATCAGGAACCGCATCTAATTCTAATAATGGATAAATCGCAACACCCGTACCTATGCCAATGCCTGGCGCACCGGGTATGCCTGCATATCTTGCTTCTTCAGTATAGGAATGTTGATTCTCTAGTAACACAGCCATTTTGCCAGAGGCATCCGCTGATGCAATCACTGGTGCTAATTGCACTGCTAAAGTGACAAGAAATGCTTCAGTCGATTCATCAAAACAATTCGCAGTTCGCTGCTGCACAATCAACACGCCAAAAACACGACGATGATAAATAATAGGAACACCTAAGAAAGCCTTATAATTTTCTTCTTGCAACAAAGGAATAGATAAAAACTGCGGATGCTGGTTAGCATTCTCTAAATTAACAGGTTCTTCACGTTCTCCAACCCAGCCAATCAATCCTTGATGCACTGGCACACTCACTTTCATAATGGCATCGGGATTTAAACCCTGCGCTGCCACTAATCGATATTCACCGCGCTGTTTATCTAATAAATAAAGAGAACACGCATCGGTTTGCAATAAATCTACAACATGCTGCACCATCAATTGCAAAGCCTCTTTGAAATCAGGCTGCGCTAGCATTGTTTGAATAATTTGTCGCAAAGCTTTTAACATTTTTTTCCCTTGGCTAAAACAATTCGTGCAAATTCTTTAAGCGCCATCGTATAAACACGACGTTTAAAAGCAACGACTTCATTCAACGGATGCCAATATGATACCCATTCCCAAGCATCAAATTCAGGGCTATCCGTGGCTGTTAAATCAAAAACTGCTTCTTGATTGATAAGTTTTAATAAAAACCATTTCTGTTTCTGGCCTATGCACAAAGGATGAGAATAATGCCGAACCAAACGCTGAGGCAATCGATAACGCAACCAGCGACGGGTACATGCCAAAACTTTGACATCATCCGCTTGCAAGCCCACTTCTTCCTTCAATTCTCTAAACATGGCCACTTCCGGAGTCTCTGACTCTTGGATACCCCCCTGCGGAAACTGCCAGGCGATTTTCCCTACACGTTTGGCGAAAAAAACCTGTCTTTTATTATTCACCAAAATAATACCTACGCCATGTCTATAACCGTCTTTGTCTATCACGTTATTTTACTCGCATGAATGTATGATCCATCATAAACTAAAGCCCTGCGCTTTGCATTATCCCTGCTGCATCTCAGGGGTGATCAGGAGGACACTTAGGGTTTACATTAGGTTGACGTTTAAACAACGATATCGCAGAATACCCTGCTCAGTTCAAGATTCATCACTGAATTGGCGATTAATGAAGGATTATTAATGGCGAGTTTTAAGGAAGTAACATGGGTATGACGCAATTTGTTCCACTGGAACAACCTGGCAACAAAGTACAAGAGTTTATCAAACGTTTAGCTGCCACCTCTGACGCTATGCAGAATGCGGTCTCTAAGATCTCCGAGTTACGCAAAAGAAACGCTGAACTGGAAAAGCTGCTGCAAGAAGAACGGGCTGCAAAACGCGAACTGGCTGCAGAACTTGCCGGCAATAAAGTAGCCGTAGCAGAATTAAAACGCCGCTTAGATGAGCTGGAACACCGCAACGAACCACGCGAACTAGACTCTGTTCGACACGCCAAGTCGGTCGCATTCTGGCAAAGACAACCGGCGGAAACAACACACGAAGTTTCACGCCCCAATGCAATTCACCATAACCGGCGTAGACAACCTGTCTAACACCAATAGTCCCCTCTCCCGCCGCCTGCAATCATGAAATAAAATGAACTTCACAGCGGGAGAGGGAAAGTTAATCTAATTGTGTCGATACTAGCCTCGCAGAAACGAGGGAAAATCTCTGCACAACAACATGGTTGATGATAGGTAATTTTGAGAGGAGAAATTATGCAGCAAATTCGAGTACTAGTGAACGGTGCCCATGGCAAAATGGGCCAACTCACTGTTAACACGTTATCCAAACATGCTGATTTTAACGTCGTCGGAGAAACTGGACGTGGTTACGATCTAGCAACAGCTATCAAAAATAGTACCCCCGACGTTGTTATTGATTTCACCAGCGCGGAAGTTGTTCTTGAAAATACGAAAACTATTATCGATTGCGGCGCGAGACCCGTGATTGGCACAAGCGGCTTGCTCGCCAAAAACGTTGCTGATTTACAAGAGTTATGCGTGAAAAAAAAATTAGGCGGCATTATTGCGCCTAATTTTTCGGTGGGTGCAGTATTAGTGATGAAACATGCACAAGAGATTGCGAAATATTTCCCTGAAGTCGAAATTATTGAAATGCACCACCGTGATAAATTAGACAGCCCTTCAGGAACTGCGGTCCGCACAGCAGAACTATTGGCACAAGCACGCACTTCTATTCCTAACGCTCCTAAACTACGTGAAACTGTTGCAGGTGCTAGAGGCGCCAACTATCAAAACATTCCTATCCATGCTGTTCGCTTGCCAGGATTTGTGGCTCATCAACAAATTATTTTTGGCAGCATGGGTGAGACTTTGACTTTGCGACATGATTCCATAGACCGCCAAGCATTTATGCCTGGGGTGATTTTGGCTTGTAAGAAAGTGTTGGAGTTAAAATCGTTGGTGTACGGCCTGGAAAATATTCTTTAAAAAAAAAGGCATCATATAGATGCCTTTTTGTCACATCAGCGATGATCAACCGCCTTTGTAGTTCATTGGTTGTGGCATAGGTTGTTGGATAGGTTGTGAAGAACAGCAGCCAACTACCATCATAACCATCACTGCAGCAACAATAATTCCAGCTAATTTTTTCATGAATAAACTCCTTGTTAACAAAAATGTTTACCAAATACCTAGACCAGTATAACGTAAAATATAAGTAAATTCATAGCACTAAAGTATATTTAATTTAAATTGTGTAGCATTTGATCTATATGATTATTATGGATATTTTTTGTCCTGTCTGCGGCGTAAAACCTGTGAAGTCTGCTATAATGGAAGCATCATAATTAGTATATTGAAGGGGTGGATGTATGACGAGTACACACGGCTCAGGTTCTAGTAGAGCAAAGTCTAAATCACTATTAGTGGATATTTTAAGTAGTAAAACTGACAACGTAGTAGCTGCTATTGCCTCATTAGCAAAAGAAAGATCAACTAGTACAAATTCTAAAAAAGATTTTACAAAAGAAATAGAAGCAGAACTGACAGCTGCACTTGCCGATTTAGATATATCTAGAACTGAGTTAGACCAAATAAAAACAAATTATTATCTTATGAGAGGCGTTATAGACAATGGCATAAAATACATTGTTAAAGAAGCTGACAGAGGAAAGGAATTTAAAAATTTTCTCAATATTCAATTGGATCAACCTTCATTCTTTCCAGAATCCGGTGAATCAAAAAAATATCCCAACTCCAACAAAATCGTTGTTATTCAACACATCATGGAAGCCACATTGGAATTCTTACAACATTGGACACAAAAAAAACCAGAGAACACTATCGAAAAGATTAGCACTCTCCCCCATGAAACGATAGAAGCAGGCTGCTGCGCTGTTTTTTTAAAATATGCACAAGAACGAAATCTTATTCCCGAACACATGCTAAATGAACCACTACTAGCTAAAGTGAAAACGTTAGCACCTAACGTTATATTCAAACCTTTGTCTAACGCATTTACTTTATTTGGCACATCAGATAAAAAACTCCACGGTAAAACTAGATCACAGATATACGCAACACCACCTATACCTGCAACAACAGATTCTTCTACAGGACGTGGACGTTCTAACTCTACGGTACCTATTCCTTCATCCACTACAACTACAAATAAACCACCTCGCGCAGCCACATCGACTGCAACGACGATGACAACTATGGATAAAAGTGCTCCTCCTACACTCAGTTCATCGTCTACTGCCACTACAGCTACAACTTCATCATCCTCGGGGCTTTCTCCAATAACAGAATCATCGCCTTCGACATCTAACACTAGTTCACCTTCAGCTGTGTCACCTTACACATCAACGCAAATAAAATCTTACCAACAAAAAAGAAAACCAACTATCGTCGATGATCCTTATGACTCAGCGAATCCACCACCACCGCCATCTAGATCGCCTTCGCCTCCTCCACCTGCGTTTTTTGATTTGACAGCAGGCCATGGGCCGCAAGCGTGGAAAGACAATGAAGAAAAATTAAAAAGAGAAAGCGAGGAAGCGGCAAAAAACGAATCCACGGTAGCACAAAACAAGAAAAAATAAATCACTGTATGTAAACTAGATCCAACTCCCGCGCTGCTTTGACGTCATCTAAACGTTTTACAGGTAAAGTGTGCGGCGCGGTTTGTAACAACGCGGGATTTGTTTTAGCCTCTTGCATAATTTTAATCAACACATCCGCAAAAGCATCCAACGTTTGTTTGCTTTCAGTTTCTGTAGGCTCGATCAATAAACATTCCGGAATTAACAATGGAAAATACATAGTAGGCGCATGAAAACCATAATCTAATAATCGTTTTGCAACATCTAATGCAGTGATATGAAATGTTTTCGCTTCATTTTTTAAAGTGATAATAAATTCATGACTAGCACGACGAGTGACATAAGCGGGTGTAAAACCTGCTGCCGTCAATTTAGCTAAAAGATAATTCGCATTCAACGTCGCAAATTCCGCAACACGATGTAAACCTTCACGACCCAATAAGCGCGCATAAAAATACGCGCGTAAAATAATACCCGCATTACCCATGAACGTAGACAAACGTCCAATCGTTTCTGGACAATCTGTTTCTGTTAGCCAACGAAAACCATCCGCCGTTTTTTGTACCATAGGCACAGGCAGAAAAGGCACTAAGCGTTCACCAACAGCCACAGGCCCGCCACCAGGACCACCGCCACCGTGTGGTGTAGCAAATGTTTTATGTAAATTAATATGCATGACATCAAAACCCATATCACCTGGTCGCACTTTTCCTAAGATCGCATTCAAGTTTGCACCATCGTAATAAAGCAAACCGCCTGCGGCGTGAATGATTTTAGACATTTCACGAATCTTTTGCTCGAATACACCTAAAGTCGATGGATTGGTTAACATAATGCCCGCAGTGTGTGGGCCCACAGCCGCACGCAATGCATCAATATCCATATTGCCATCGCTGCCTGTTGCAATTTCTCTGACTTTAAAACCACATTGCACAGCAGAAGCTGGATTAGTACCATGCGCTGCATCAGGTACTAAAATTTCATCACGCGCATGATCAGCGCGCGCACGATGATAAGCACGAATCATAGCAACACCTGCAAACTCACCTTGTGCACCCGCCATCGGGGTCAGTGATACTGCACGCATGCCTGTCACTGCTTTTAACATTTCCTGTAATTCATAAGCACACGCCATAAACCCTTGGCTATGCACTTCCAACGACAACGGATGATGTTGTAAAAATCCTTCTAACATCGCCATACGATGTACACCACGCGGATTGTATTTCATCGTGCATGAACCTAGCGGATAAAAATGCGTATCAATCGAAAAATTACGTTGCGATAATTGCGTAAAATGACGCACTACATCTAACTCTGACACCTCGGGCAAACGCGGTAATGTCTTACGCAAAAATTCCGCTGGAATATCACTGCAATCGTAATTCGCTGCGGGTATTTGTGAAGCAGCGCGTCTATGTTGTTGTGAAAGCTCAAAAATAAGTTGCGTCATACGCACACCTCTCGCACTGCACTCACTGCTTCGCGTAAGCGACGAACAAATTGCTCTAAATCTTCTGATGTTTTTGTTTCTGTCACACACACTAATAAACATTCGCCCAGCTCAGGATAAACCGGTTGCAAATTAAAACCGCCTTGTATGCGATATGTTGCTAGTGCTTGTAAAATCTTTTTAACCGGTGTTTTAAATTGTAAAACACATTCATGAAAACAGGGCGAAGAAAATAAAATTTTGACATCGGCTAATTGCGCGACTTTTTCTTTTAATAAGCGCAATTGATGATGAGAAGCGAGTGCGACTTGTCGTAATCCTTCTGGACCTAAGAGACTCATATAAATCGTACTGGCTGTCACTAATAAGCCTTGATTAGTGCAAATATTTGATGTAGCTTTCGCGCGGCGAATATGTTGCTCCCGCGCTTGTAATGTTAATACAAATCCTTGTTTACCTTCTGCATCAACTGTGCGACCAATAATTCGGCCAGGTAATTGGCGTACATGTTCTTTCTTACAAGTAAGAAATCCATAATAAGGGCCACCGGAACTGAGCGGCACGCCTAAAGGTTGACCTTCGCCACAAGCAATATCGACGCCTGTTTTTCCCCATTGTCCTGGTGGTTTCAGCAATGCCATCGCCAGTGGATTCACTACAGCAACAGCGATAGCATTTTGTGTTTTTGCCCAATCTGTCAGCAAATCTACTTCTTCAATCACACCAAAAAAATTCGGCTGTGGTATCACCAATGCCGTTATTTCTTGTTTGTCAAATGCAGCAAGTGCTTTTTGATCAGTACGTCCTGTTTTTTCGTTAAATGCAATTTCGATTAATTCAATATTTTGTTGACTGACAATCGCATGAATCACTTGACGATAATAAGGATGTAGTGTGCGTGGAATTAATACGCGATGTGATTGATGTTTTCGTTGTATGCGTACTGCCATTAAAATTGCTTCTGCTAATGCAGAAGCACCATCATA
The DNA here is from genome assembly GCA_001644445.1 of Gammaproteobacteria bacterium SCGC AG-212-F23. Lineage (GTDB taxonomy): Bacteria > Pseudomonadota > Gammaproteobacteria > DSM-16500 > DSM-16500 > SCGC-AG-212-F23. The sequence goes on along the minus strand of LSTE01000038.1, from coordinate 19,588 downwards.
CAAAGAGGCATTAGAAACATTTAAATCCATGAGTCTGGCCATCATGGTTTGGTATTCATATAACAATTGTAATGTACCTTGACTGGCTTCTGCTTGATAGGGCGTATAAGCCGTCATAAATTCACCGCGGCCAACAATATCCCACACAGCCGCTGGAATATGATGTTCGTATGCACCTGCGCCAATAAAACATTGTAGACCGGCATCTTGATTGGCGCACTCGCGCATCTCACGCATTAATTCCATTTCAGTGACACCGAGTGGTAGCGAAGATAAATCAGCGGTGAGTAAATCTTTAGGAATTTCGTCGAATAATTGTTGGATGTTAACAACGTTGATGGTTGCCAGCATTTGTTTGATGTCTTCTGATGTGTGTGGAATAAATGGCATTCCTGTCTCCTCTCATATGTCATCCCGAACGCAGTGAGGGATCTCTCTATAAGCAGGAGATCCCTCGCTACGCTCGGGATGACACTTAATGCGCCTCTGACGCAACTTGTTTGGAATACTCCGCTGGTGTTAATAGTTCATTGGATGCATTATCAAAAGGACGCACGCGGAATAGCCAGCCTTTTCCGTAAGGATCTTGGTTAATTAATTGGGGATGCTCAAGTAATGCTTCGTTAATTTCAACCACTTCACCTGATAAAGGACAATAAATATCCGCAGCAGCTTTCACCGATTCAACCACTGCGCACTCTTGGCCAAATTCCAAAGTGATTTCTGGTTCGGGTAATTCTACATAGACTAAATCACCTAACATACATTGCGCATGATCAGTAATCCCTACGGTAAAAACATCATCATCTTTACGCACCCACTCGTGGGTTTTTGAATATTTCAGTGTTTTTGGTACATTGCTCATTGCAGAATAGCCTCTAAAATGTTTTCTTGCCGTGGCGTACAAAAGGGGGCTTAACGATTTGCGCCGCCACATATTTGCCACGAATATCCACTTCACATAAACCACTCATATTAGCGGGGACTCTGGCTAATGCAATCCCTTTTTTTAGGGTGGGTGAAAAACTACCACTGGTCACATAACCTTCGCCACTGCCATTAATTCTGACTTTTTGGTGGTTACGCAAAACACCTTGGCCTTCTAATACGAGGCCAACCAATTGCTGAAGCACACCTTGTTGCAATTGTTTTTCCAAGGCTTCGCGACCAATAAAATGGCGCTCTTTAGGTTCTAAAGCCACTGTCCATGTCAGATTTGATTCGAATGGCGTAACGTTTTCATCCATGTCTGCGCCATAGAGATTTAAACCCGCTTCTAATCTCAATGTATCTCTAGCGCCTAAACCGCAAGGCATAATACCTGTCTTTAAAATTTTTTGCCAAAAAGCCGGTGCATCGTGCAAAGGTAACATGATTTCAAAACCATCTTCGCCTGTGTAACCTGTACGTGCAATAAACCATTCATCCATCCTATGCGCGTGAAAAGGTTTTAATTCCGCAATCATTGCAGCATCAATCGTTGGAAAAAGTTCAGAAAGTTTTTTGCTAATGCCTGGCCCTTGAATAGCGAGAATCGCGAGATCTGTGCGCTCTTTAAGATGCACAGCATAACATTCAGCTTCCTGGGTAATCCAAGCAATATCTTTATCGTGTGTTGCGGAATTCACCACTAAACGAAAAAAATCATCCGCCATTTTATAAACAATTAAATCATCAATAATGCCGCCTTGATGATTCAACATGCAAGTATAAAGTGCTTTGCCTGCGCTTAACTTATCAACATTGTTAGCAAGCAAATAACGTAAAAAAGCAGCTGTATCTTTCCCCGTCACATCAACAATCGTCATATGAGACACATCAAAAACACCTGCGGATTCTCGCACATAGAGATGCTCTTGTAATTGCGAACCATAATGCAACGGCATGTCCCAGCCAGCAAAATCTACTAATTTAGCTTGGGCTTTGACGTGACATTCATAAAGAGGTGTAGTTTTTCCCATAAAGTATTCTTTGTTGCAAAATAGTTAACAAAGAATACCATAGCATTGATAACAATCAAGGGGCAGGAGATGATGAATGTGTCGTTACTTTCGCATCATTTAATTTAGGTCTTTTTGCTACAGATTCATCATCGCTTGGCAGTGGCATCAAAGAATGTTTAGCAAGAATGGATTCTCTAGGTCTTTTTTGCGGAATCCCGCCTGTTGAAGATACAGGAGAAGTAGGTGTCAAAGAAGAAACGGTTGCTGTTGTTGCTGACATAGGATTATGATTTGATTGCGTCACTATAGAAGAGCTACTGCTAGAGGAACTGGTTGACTCAGTACTGCTTGCGGGCGATGAAAATAAAATATCTTCTTCTACTACTATCGATTCAGTTACGGAATCCTTTATTCTTCCCTCTCTTTGCATATGAAGATAAGCGCATCTATGCTTAACCGGAATAGAGTGGGTAGATTCTATCATAATTTCATATTGTTTCTGGTAACTCAGATGAACGGCTAAATCATTACCTGTATCTCCTACAATAACATATATCTTAGTATTCGTATTAACTGGGCGCAATATAATCTTGTGCGGTATATTATTATTTTTCACGAAATACTCAGAGTGTCTAGTTAGCGTCGAAAACTGATATCGCGGAAATAAATCAACTTCATCGCGACAATGTGCTTTTTGATAACTTGAAACACTACTCGTTGGTTTAATAGCATGTGAAATTGAACACACAATTCCGAAGCTTTTATCTTGATCTATGTCTGCAGAGGGAAACTGCAGTCGGCAACGATTTATCGATTCCTCATTCGTAATCTGGAATTGATATGTTAATTTTTTACTAGTCGGTGGTTGTGATGGCAGTGGTGCTGGCACTAATTGACCGATGACAGGAGGTGAAGGTAATGAAAAAGGTAATGCCGTCGGAGTCGTTGACGCAGTAGTAACAGTTGCAGCAAATGGTTCGCTACTGAAGTCAGAATAAATAGTTGCGCCACCACTAGAAACACTATTAACACTTGTCGATGATTCTGCAAATGGCGAAACAAAAGGCATTGTTGCAGGCATAGACGGCGCACCATAATCAACAGGCATAGATAGGAGTGATGCTCGCTCCGCTGGTTGCGTTGTAGATATAGTCGTCGAATTATTACTACTGCCATCCCAGTTTAACTCTCCTGCCTCTATGTCAGTAAAAACTTCAGTGTTTACCATATTGATTGGCTTTATAGAAGAACTAGACGATGTACTAGATGTAGCAGCATTGGATGCAATATTTTTGTCAGTGCTTATACTTGTGTCACTCATTGATGGCTCTTGCTTGAATCGTTGTAAAATATTTATTTTTTCTTGCGCTATTTCATCATCTTCTGCGGTAGCAGTTGTTACTCTTATGCTTTTTTCCGCTATTATTTCATCAAGCAATTCTGATAAAACCGACGAGTTATTACTATGAATTTTTTCACACAGTGATTGCATGATAGGTAAATGCTCTTCAAGGTCCTCAGAAACCTCAATGAGTTCTAAAAATTTCTTTGCGGTTACTTTTAATTTGGCTTTAGAATTATCTGCCTTCTTAATCTCTTCGCTATAATATTTCAAATGTTCAGCAACAGATTGATCGAATGGAATCTTCAATACGGTTCCGAACGCTTTTTTGGGTAACGCGTATTTTTTTAACCCTCCTGTGAAAACCCGCACGCCCATCTCTTTTTGTAGTTGTGTAAATCTTTCTTGTGTTTTTTCGTGGTCGGCTTTTACTGCTCGGATATTTCGCAATATTTCATTAAATTTTTCTTCGGCTAATGTAAGTGAATCCTTAGACACATATCTGTATTTTAATATGGGCATTAATGAATTAATAGAGGTAACAGAAGGTGCAAAATCTTCTAGAGAATTTGTGTCTATCAAATCTTCATCATCGTCGCTTTCACTTTCCTCTGCTGAGGATAAACTTTTATCATCATCAAGATGATTTATTATTGCGGCAGATGAACTCATACTACTTGTTGAAACCGCTGTTGATGATGAACTTGAGGAAGTAGTCATAGGTTTTGGTTTTGTAGCAGTGGCATTTACCGAATGAGTAGATCGCTTTGCTTTTTTGGTTTTATTTTTTCTTACATACTCCGCAAACATAGGATCCAAAGGTTTTGAAGTATGGTGATCACTTAATAACTGACCTATACCATAATTATTATATAAATTAATTTGATGTGCTACTTCGGCTATTTGTTTTCTATTTTCTTGATCATCAAAGCGAGACATTGCTTTTTTGCAAAAATTTATTGCATTTGCAATAGTGGTATCAAAGTTAAAATCTGCAGGCAATTGCTTAAGCGCATCGGCATATTTAACTTTTAATTGTCCTATAGTTAAATTACTGTTATCGGGAAGATTAAAAAAATAATCCATAGCACCTATCTTACAACTCAGTGCTGCAGCTGCATGATAATAAGTATCACCAATTTCTTCTGTTATCAAGCGTGCACTTGTATTCGTTGGTTTTGTAAACGTTGCTAATTCTTCGCGAAAAGTCTCACAATCTATAATCAAAGCGTCAGCAGCAGCGATGATGGATTTAAGAGATCCTAAATTATTTATAATTTTGTCCTGTTGTTCGGCACTCTTTGCCAACTCCTCAAAAGCAGCGATGATCTCTGTCCTTTTTGCCATCCGTCGCTCATCTGTCATCACCCTAGATGACGATGTGCTGCTTCCATTTAATAAGCTCGAAGAACTGCTAGTAGAAGAATGTTTTCTTCGTGCAGATGTTTTTATACTTGATGTTGAGTGGGCTGGCTGTGGCGGGCCTACTGTAACACCTTGAATATTATTAATTTCTTGATTATTCTCTGTGTGCGTGCGTGGCATCTTAAATTCTCTCGTCAAACGTTGGCTTTATAATAGCAAAAAATTGCTTAAGGCTTCCTTAAAAGGTCTGATGGTTACCTGAAAAATCCTCCTTTAAAGAAGGTGTTGTTGCATAAATATTTAAACGTCTCTCAAGCCTTTGCGTGATCCTGGATACTCATAGCTACGCGCTCGAATCGCGCCATCCATGGCGCTACGGATTACATCCTGTAATCCACTCGCGACTCCGCTATGTGTATCCAGTCTCACCGGCTTGAGAGACGTTTAAATATTTATGCAACAACGCTTTTGAAAAAGAGGGATTTGCTTTGCCCGGTACATCTTATAATATTTAGTTAGCAGAATTGATTAAAAATTTTTTCAAAATGTGGCACTGATTAACAAAAGATAAGCCTTTATTGCGCAGCTGTTTGATCACAGCCATTTCTGTAGCAAAAAGATTTTTTAAAACATCCATCATAGCAAGCATAGTAAAATTTTCCGCTTTGCGAAAACGTTCATAACGACGTAATACCTGGACACTTGAGAAATCTTGTTTTTTGCGTATAGCTTCTACAATAACATTTACCAATTTATCAACGTCCGCTAATCCCAAATTCACGCCTTGTCCCGCAAGCGGATGCAAAGTGTGAGCCGCATCACCTATGAGTGCCAAACGAGGTTGCACATAATTTTTAACATGTCGCATTTGTAAGGGAAATGAAAAACGGGGTGACACAGATAAAATTTTCCCTAACCTATGATGCAATGCATTAGCTAAAGATAATTTAAAATCTTCGTCTGTCATCATTAATAATTTTTCAGCCTTGCTGGAAATTTGCGACCAAACAATGGAAGAAGTACACGGATCCTGCAAAGGCAAAAAAGCCAACGGGCCCGCAGCAGAAAAACATTGATAAGCTATTTGCTGATGCGGTAATTCTGTTTTTACCGTAGCAACAATCGCGATATGATGATAACTCCACGTTTTCATCAAGATACGGCGATAATCACGCACCCATGAGCGCGCACCATCTGCAGCAATCACTAATTTTGCTGAAAAATTTTTCCCATCATCGCTCACACACTCCATATGATTTTCTCTGTCGAACAAATCTTTTAATGTAATAGGCGCTATGATTTGAATATTTGTCTGCTGAATTTTATCGAATAACACACTACGCAATAAATCATCTTCAATAATATAACCTAATGCAGTCTCCGCTATTTCTTCACAATCAAAATCAATGCTGCCATCACCCTCTCCGTCCCATACTTGCATTTTGCGATAAGGAGAAACACGTTTCTCAGCAAGCGTTTTCCAAATAGACAATGTTTGCAGAAATTTTTTGGAAGCTAATGAAATCGCACTCACACGGGTAGAATAATTTTCCGAAGACCAATGATATACCGGTTTCTTGATATCGAGAATAGCAATACGTAAAGCTGTTTTTTGTGAAAGCGCTAAAGCCACCGACAAACCTACAGTACCGCTGCCAATCACAATCACATCGTAAGCATTCAAAAAGGTAATACCAATTCAGGCTTCACAGCCAACAATGTTTCGCGGAAAAGCGTTTGAATACGTGCTAATGCTTTCTCAGTTTCCGCCTCAAAACGCAATACCAAACAAGGCGTTGTGTTCGAAAGACGCACCAAACCCCAACCATCCACAAAATTAACACGTAACCCATCAATCGTATTTATCTCTTTAGCAGTCGCAAATTTGGCATTGGCAATAATGTGTTGCATAAGCGTAAATTTCTCTGCATCTGTGACATGCACTTTTAATTCAGGGGTATTAATACTATTTGGGATATCACTAAACAATTCATCGCTATTTCCCGGATGTTCCGCTAAAATCTGCAACAAACGCGCCGCTGAATAAATCGCATCATCAAAACCATACCATTTATCTTTAAAAAAGATATGGCCGCTCATTTCACCTGCGAGCACTGCTTGTGTTTCCGCTAATTTTGATTTAATCAATGAATGGCCTGTTTTCCACATGATAGGCACACCACCAGCTTCGCGTATCACTCTTTCTAAATGACTTGAACACTTGATATCAAAAATAATTTTGCTACCTGGATGTTGTTTTAATACCGATTTTGCAAACAACATCATTTGTCTGTCTGGCCAAATCACAACGCCGCTGCTAGTGACCATTCCTAAGCGATCACCGTCGCCATCAAACGCAATACCGATGTCGGCTTTGGTTTTTTTAACGGCTGCAATTAAATCCTGTAAATTTTCTTCTTGGCTAGGATCAGGATGATGATTAGGAAAACGACCGTCGACGTCACAATATAATTCATGAACAGTACAACCCATACGTCGAAATAATTCCGGTGCAACTGTCGCAGCCACGCCATTACCACAATCAACAACAACAGTTAATGGGCGTGCTAATTTGACATCACGTTCTACATGATGCAGATAACGCTCAATGACATCTAATTCACGCATCTCACCTTCACCGTGTTCAAAATCATTTTCTACAGCACGTCGATATAATTCTTGAATATTATGTTCTGCGAGTGTTTCACCATTGATGACTGTTTTTAAACCGTTATATTCTGCAGGATTATGACTGCCTGTTAACATCACCCCTGAACGCGTTTCTAATACAAAAGTAGAATAATAAAGTAACGGTGTAGGCACAACACCAATATTAATGACATCACATCCCGTCGATAAAATCCCTTGGCATAACGCTTCGCCTAATAACGGTCCCGATAAACGTCCATCGCGCGCAACACTCATGCGCTTCTCACCTTTTTGGATAGCGAGACTACCAATCGCTTTACCAATGGCATGAATCGATTGCTCTGTTAATCCCTTACCCACAATACCGCGAATGTCATACGCGCGAAAAATAGAATGATCTATCGTTGTCATAAATTATTTTTTCCCCGAATGTCCAAAACCACCTGTGCCGCGCGCGCTTTCCGCAAATTCTTCTACCATTTCAAAATGTGTACGCACAATAGGTAAAAAAACTAACTGCGCAACTCTATCACCAGGTTCTATGCTATAAGCTTCCTGCCCACGGTTCCAACAAGAAATCATTAACGGCCCTTGATAATCTGCATCAATTAATCCCACTAAATTTCCTAACACGATACCGTGTTTATGTCCTAAACCTGAGCGCGGTAAAATCACTGCACACAAATTGGGATTACCGATATAAATTGAAATACCCGTTGGAATTAAATGAGTGGCACCCGGCACCAACACTAGTGTTTTATCAAGACAAGCGCGCAAATCTAATCCGGCAGAATCTTCGGTTTCATAACGTGGCAAAGGAAACTCTGTGCCTATGCGCGGATCTAATAATTTCAACTGAATAGAGGTTTGTTGTACCGTTCCGACTGTCATTGTTAAATACCTTTTTTAGCAATATATAAAATTAATTCACGCGCTAATCGCGCTTTTGATAAGGGCCCAAATGTTTTTTCTTCATCATCAGAAAAAACAGTGATGGTATTATCATCTGTACCAATACCTTGATCGCGTCCTACTAGATTCGCGAAAATCATATTGGTTTTTTTTTGTTGTAATTTTGTTTTTGCAAACTCACTTAAATTCTCTGTCTCAGCAGCAAAACCTATAATAAAAGGCCTTTTAGCGAGAGCCGCGACACTTGCAACAATATCGGGCGTGCGTCGCAATTGTAAATTTAAAATATCATCAGTTTTTTTTATTTTATGTGTTGCCACATTATCACAAGTGTAATCACTGACTGCAGCAGCACTCATGAAAACATCGCAAGCGGCGATTTCTTGCATAACAGCATCATACATGTCTTTTGCACTAACAACATCGATACTCGTTACCCTATCGGGTTTAGCCAGTGCAACCGGCCCGCTAATCAATGTGACACTAGCGCCCGCATCACGTGCTGCTTCGGCGAGAGCATAACCCATTTTTCCCGAACTCGCATTACTAAAATAACGTACTGGATCCACGTATTCGCGAGTAGGGCCGGCGGTGATTAGTATATGTTTGCCAGCGAGCAAATCTTTTTTAAAAAATGCGGCGACATGCTCAATAATTTCTAACGGTTCTAACATACGACCAGGCCCTACGTCACCACACGCTTGGCTGCCTTCAGCGGGCCCTACAATATGAAAACCTTTTTGCTGTAAGGCTTGCAGATTTTCCTGCGTCGCCGTATGCTTCCACATCGCTTGATTCATCGCTGGCGCAAACACGATAGGCGCTTTGCTCGCAAGACAAATGGTTGTCAAAAGATCGTTAGCTTCACCGTGCGCAATACGCGCTATGCAATCAGCACTCGCCGGAGCAATCACAATCACATCTGCCCAACGTGCGAGTTCAATATGCCCCATGGCGGCTTCTGCTTTTAAATCAAAAAGATCATCGTGCACAGCATTGCCTGATACAGCTTGCATAGTCAGTGGTGTAATAAATTCTTTTGCACTCTGGGTCATGACTACGCGCACGTTAGCACCTGCCTCGCGTAAACGACGGGTGAGATCTGCACTCTTATAAGCTGCAATACCGCCTGTCACCCCCAACACGATTTGCTTATTTTTTAACATCGCCATCTCACAAAAATTTTACACATGATAACGAAGGAGGCTGCTCATGACAATCGCTAATTGGCCAATTAACGAACAACCGCAAGAAAAGTTACTAGAGTACGGCGCAAAACACTTGTCAGATGCTGAGTTATTAGCCATTTTTTTACGAACGGGGATTCGTGGCAAAACAGCATTGGATATTGCGAGAGAATTATTACAAGAATGCGGCGACTTAAAAAAATTATGTTCGATGGAAGCTCATTATTTTTTTCAAAAAAAAGGCTTAGGTAAAGCAAAATATGCCATGCTCAAAGCAGCTTTAGAATTAGGAAAACGCTTTCTCTACGAAGAATTACCTCGCGGGACTCCACTCAAAAATAGCATAGAAACTAAACGTTTTTTACAAAGTCGATTACAGCATTATACACGGGAAGTATTTGCCGTATTGTTTTTGGATAATCATTACAGAGTTATCACTTTCGAAGAATTATTTTTCGGCACTTTGACCGAAGCCAGCGTCTATCCTAGAGAAGTCGTCATCCGCGCCCTCGCCCACAATGCCGCCAAAGTCATACTCACTCACAATCATCCTTCCGGCAATTCTGCTCCTAGTGAATCCGACCATATATTGACTGCGCAAATAAGACAAGCACTAGCCTTAGTGGACATTGATGTCATTGACCATGTGATTATTGGGCGTGATGAGTCAGTGTCGTTTGTGGAAACAGGGGTATTAGCAAAATAATATTGCAAAATTTGCAATATTTTAAAAAAGGAGTTAAACTATTATGAGCTGGAATGTACGATTCACAACTAAAGCACTAAAACAAGCAAAGCAACTGAATGAAGATATTTTATCGGCTCTAGCAAGGTTAACCGAACATTTGAAAATTTATGGACCAGCACCGGGAAAGCGTTGGCATAATTACGGAAAATTACATGGCAAAATACAGGAAGACAATAGACATTGTCATTTAGTAAAAGGTCATCCAACATATGTATGTTGCTGGAGAGTATTAAAATCTGAGAATTATATAGAGGTATATTATGTCGGCACTCATGAAAAAGCGCCTTATTAAACCTATAAAACAGGATAAGGCAATTATCATCATTTACCACAAAGGGACTACTTACCATTTTCCTAAGGCGGTAGCAGATAAGTATATTGTTGACGATGATGAAGGCACGGTCGACGCTGAAGACGTATTTCGAGAAATAAATGAGAAATATACAAAAGCAGGAGCTCTTTTAAGAGGTGTCCGTGTCAGTGAGGGTTTAACTCAAATAGAAATGGCTGATTTAATGAAGGTCACTCAGTCTGATATTTCGCAAATGGAGAATGGTACACGAAAGATTGGCCGAAAAATAGCCAAACGCATTGAAAAATTATTTGATACCCCTTACCGCTTGTTTTTAGAATAATTGCTTGTCTTAAACTAAAACTTCTGCTATAAATCACGGCCTGCTTTGCGGGAAATAGGAGAGAAAGTCATGTCACAAGTTTGTCAGGTCACGGGAAAGCGCCCAATGGTGGGAAATAATGTCTCCCATGCTAACAATAAAACCAAACGCCGTTATAACCCAAACCTACAAGAACGTCGCTTCTGGCTAGAAGACGAGAAGCGTTTTATCAAATTACGTGTCAGCACTAAAGGCTTACGCACCATTGATAAATATGGCATTGAAAAAGTATTGGCTGACATTGCAGAACGTGAAAAAGAAGGTGAATAGTCATGCGTGATAAAATCAAAATGAATTCCACAGGTACTACCAAAGCCGGCAAAAAAACCGGCACATTCCGTACCACCACGAAAAACAAACGTAAAAGCCCAGATAAACTCAAAATGAAATACTACGACCCACGTGCTTTCAACCCTGAAACCGGAAAGACCGGCATGCATGTGATGTTTGAAGAAGGTAAGATCTAAAAACACCCCTCATCCGCCCTTACGGGCACCTTCTCCCACAAGGGGAGAAGGGACTGCTACACTAAGCAATTGCAAATACCGTTATCACATAACAGCACACCCACATCGTCGTGAAACAACTGGCTGTGGTACCACTTCTTGAATATATTTTTTTTCTAATGCATACACTCGCAATTGATGAGCATTTTCAATCGCTTTCATAAACTGATCCTGAGTAAAAACTAACGCGGGACGGTTTTCACGTACTCGCTTTAGAATATCATGAATCAAATTCGCTGCTTTTTGTGGATCATTATTATCGATAAAAATCTCATGATAATGTTTTAAGATTTCAAACATAAAAACAACATGACCAGAACGTCCAAGACCTGCGGAACAATGCACTAATATTTTTTTACCTTGCAAATATTTCTGAAACTGTTGCCAAAAAAATTCTTTGCGTTCCTCAGTGGATTGTTGAAAAGGCACTCCGTCTTCTCTATTGGGCCAATACTTAGTACCCCGAATATGTTTTACATCAAAATCAATAAAACGCATGTCGGGCAAAGAATAGAATGCAACATTTACTTTAAAATCATTTGGCAACGTTAAGCAAGATTGCAGAATACCATGCGGAACATGAAAATTACCGCTGGTTTCTACCTGCCCTGAAATTCTCTCGATTGAAAATTCAAAATCATCATATTTTTCTTTTTTCGCCTGTAAAATAATCCACAAATTCACTGCCTGGCGCATAGTCAATACCAATCTCTCTACCGAGTACTATGACTTCATTGATTCCTTCTTGTTGTATGAGTCGTAGAAGCATTGCCACTTCTTTTGCATCTTGCGGCCCTACTGTTACAACAAAAGAAGTTCCTTTAATTGCACAAGCATCATAAGAAGGAAATAAGCTCTCTTTAGGTTGAAAATATCGACTTTTTTGGTAAACGTATTTTCTATCACCGTTAGTGTATGCTTTCTCTAGTGCGCCATTGATCTCTTTACCACTTTTAAAAGGCATTTTATTTAATACTTGCAAAACCGTGGTAAAAAAATCTTTTTTTTCGTCACTAACAGACGGCAGCTTAGAATCCACCTCTACATCTGTAACAACGGATGTAGAGGTGGAACTCGACAAGAATACGTCTACTGCTGAAAATGTAAATCTAGAATTCGTCACAAATTAAACCGCGTGCGGCGCATGCGCCTTCACGTATTTCACAAAATCACGCAAAGCTTCCAAACCACTGGCTTCGGCTTGATGGCACCATTCTTGCAGTGCATCGACTAATTCTTTTTGTGTGGCGGAACTTTTTGCCCAAATGTTTTGAAGTTTTAAACGGAATTGATACGCCAAATTCAATGCACCATGTTGTGTTAAAATCGTTTGCAATTGTGCTTGTTTAGGCGCATCTAACAAAGAAGTATCTCGTATTAATAAAGTACGTACGCGGTGTAGCATAGCATTGCTTTTTTCGCCGGCGCGACGACGTTCTTCTCGTAAAACAGGAAGGATAACCGTTTTACTGTACTTCGCCATCACCTGAAAACGATTGGTTAAAATGGCTTTTAACGTTTCGATGTCTACCGATAATTTTCCGGGTACGAGTTTTGCTTGTGGCGGCACACGTTTAGGTTTCGCTAAACCCAAACTTTGTAGCGCACGAATCACTAACCAACCACTATCAAACTCCCACCATTTCACAGAAAATTTTGCGGAAGTCGCGTAAGTGTGGTGATTATTATGTAATTCCTCACCGCCGATAAAAAATCCAATGGGCAAAAGATTACGTGATGCATCAGGCGATTCAAAATTGCGGTAACCCCAATAATGCGCAACACCGTTAACAACACCGGCGGCAAAAAAAGGAATCCACGCCATTTGCAATGCCCAAATCGTCAAACCAACAGGCCCAAACAAAATGAGATTTAAAGTAAGCATGGTAAAAATACCTGTCTTACTTCGACCCGTATAAACATGACGTTCCATCCAATCATCTGGTGTGCCTTCACCATAACGTTCTAACGTAGTCTTATCACGTGTTTCAAGACGATATAATTCCGTGCCTTTAAACAAAACTTTCCAGATTCCTTCGATGATAGGACTATGAGGATCCTCTGCAGTTTCTACTTTTGCATGGTGTTTACGGTGCACAGCTGTCCATTCTTTGGTCACCATGCCTGTGGTCAACCACAGCCAAAACCGGAAAAATTGACTAGCAATAGGGTGTAAATCCAAGGCTCTATGCGCCTGGCAACGATGCAAAAACACGGTAACACAGACAATGGTAATCTGCGTAAAAACCAGCGTAACAACCACATAACCCCACCACGGAAGCTGTACCAAACCATGCATAAAAGACCTCAGGTTCTCTGTTAATTAAATTGCCACCATCATATCACAGATTCCCCTTAAAAAAGCGAATGGTTTTTAAAACAAGTCATTTTCATAAGCACTTGTTATTTATCGCCATATTAGTTAATATCGAGATGTCTGATCTCGATTTTACAGGAAAATAGAGCTTATGTATGACAGAATTCTAAAAATAAGTAATAACAGCTGTTTTATCTTTGGCGCTCGAGGAACAGGCAAAACATCATGGGCCAAGGAAAAATTCCCAGAAGCACTATGGTTTGATTTGCTTCAAGATGATACCTATACGGAATTACTCGCACGACCCAGTCGACTTGATGAACACATCCCCGATAAATTTTCTGGTTGGATTGTTGTAGATGAAATTCAAAAAGTCCCTGCGTTATTAAATGAGATTCACCGATTAATTGAATCGCGAAAACTAAAATTTATTTTAACGGGCTCTAGCGCAAGATCTTTGCGTCGCAAAGGTGTCAACCTCCTTGCCGGACGCGCTCTCACATATCATATGTATCCTTTAACTGCATTAGAATTAGGAAATGATTTTAACATTCAAACAGCATTAAAGTATGGCACCTTGCCAGCTGCAGTCACACATACTGATCCAGAAAAATATTTATCGAGTTATATCGCCACATATTTACGTGAAGAAGTATTGCAAGAAGGATTAACACGCAATTTCCCTTTATTCACTCGATTCTTAGAAACTGCTAGTTTTTCACAAGGAGAAATTTTAAACTACACAAATATTGCCAGCGAAGTTGCAAGCAACCGTCATGTGATTAATCAATTTTTTGATATATTAGAAGATTTATTAATTGCTTATCGTATTCATCCCTTTACCAAACGAGCAAAACGTGAAGTTGTTTTAAGCCCTAAATTTTATTTTTTTGATACAGGCATTTATCGCTCAATTAAACCATGTGGGCCATTGGACACCGAATCAGAAAGTGATGGCCCTGCGCTAGAAACATTGTTTTTACAAGAAACCAAGGCAATTAATGATTATCTTAATCTGGGTTATGGAATTTATTATTGGCGCACTAGGAACCAAGAAGAAATTGATTTTATTTTATATGGAAAAAGAGGATTGCACGCGATTGAAATAAAAAGAAAAGCTAACTTAGCCAAGAATGATTTCAAAAGTCTACAACTATTCGCCAAAGATTACCCCATGGCAAAATGCTATCTACTTTATGGCGGCACTCAGTCTTATCGCGAAGGAAATATTTATGTTGAACCTTTTGCAACGTTTATTCGTCAATTACATGATTATCTAAAATAGCATAATATCATTTACAATTTAGGATTGGGTGTTAAAGCCGGCGCACTTGCCACGGAGGACAATTTTAATTCTGACAATTCAGGATAGATGTGCCTCATCTGTTGATACGCTGTTGCAACCTCAACTGTTGTATTTTCAACATTTTCAGGCACTGCCACTTTATGCGCTTTTGTTCTGGCAGCCATTTTCGTAAGAAAATCAGTCTCAGTTAACATAGATCTCTTATCCCAAAACATGGTACACTGCAGCGCGTTAACAATTGCATTTTCAAATGCCTTTAGCTCCGCTTCAAATCCCTTAACAGATAATCCAGTTCTAATAATTCTAAAAACATCTGCGCAAATTTCAAAATCAACTGCATCAACAGGATGTTGCTCTAAAAGTATTGCAAACTGAGTAATATGCTTTAGATGATTATTTGAAATGATATAATTCCATGCTGTCGCATGCATATAATCGATGACATCTCTAGTCAGAGTATCTGTTTCCGCAGGATTTTTAAGTTGGAAACAAACAGCAAGATATAAACTAGCCGCTGTTGTTTTTGCATCTGTCGTAACTCTATCTGCATATTGCATTGCCAAATAAAACAATGCTTCTATACATCCTTTTTGAGCCAGTTTTGAAACAATAAGTTTATCTTGCTCGCGATTTTTAATAGATTGAATTAATAGTTCAGCAAGATTTTTATTATTTTCATCAATACATAGATGAGGCTTGTCAGCTAACTCACACAGAAATTGATTAAATCCAGGCCTTCTATAAGGAAACGGTTTGATACGATCAAATTCACCCACATTGTCCGCATTAGCCAGTGGTTGCTTTAAATTATTTCCAAACAATAACGCGAGATAATCAGAATCACACACGATACATTCAACGGATGCAGATGTTTTATTGGAGCGAGCCTTCTTTTTATCCTCCACACTAACATAGCCAGCATCATAAATCTGATAGTTGTACCGAAGCATTTTAGACATTTTTGTGATTTTTATTTGAAAATCTTCTTCGCTTGCTGGGCTTTTAAAATAAGAAACAGCAGGATCTTTTTCCGGATGTTCTGATAATGCTAGATAAATTAAAAATTTTCTGAATAATCGATTAACCTTTCCTGCACTATTATATGCAATCACCTTGGTATAGAGATTCTCTCGCGCTTCTGCAAACAATACATCAAGAATAACTTGTGGATTACAACTAACAATATGCGGCAAAATTCGCGTCTTGTGCTTTGTGGAATCACTTTTGATGTCAACCACAGGCTGATTAACAACAGGTGCTACTACTTTAGGTTCAATCACAATAGCAGAAGTTGTTGTAGATGGATTAGTTGCAACACAAGATTGCAATGAAGAATTTGTAGCTTCTGCCGCAAGCTCTCCATTTAGCACTGACGTTGCTGACACCGTTGTTACATCCGCAGTCGTCGTGGTTGATTGTTTATCCTCTGCAGAGACTCGTGAAACAGGAGCTTCACCTTCCGCAGAATCATCTAATGGAACATAAGATAGCGGAATACTCATTGTTGTTGGAGCTGTTGGTTGCGAACACGAAACATCACTTAATAATGGTGCAGTTACAGTGCTATCGGTAGATGTTGTTATTACTGAGTTGGGAACTACACTTCCAGGCTGGTCTTCCACATACTGTGCATAAGCAGCAAGTATGGCATCACCTTCTGTGAATTCTTCCGCCGGTGGCGCGGAAGGCTTAAATAGAGACATTACAGAATCTATCAAACTCGTACTGCTTTTTGCCCCCTCATTTTCACTACTTTGTGTTCTACGCACTAGCATAATACTTTCCTCTTCGTAAGGTGCTTGTTATATCGTTATATTTTTGCAAATTATAGCAAGCGCAATATTAAGGCTTTATTAAGAACGAATGAATTTCTCTTACTATTCCCAGATATTAAGAAAACAGGAAAAATTAGCTATTGATTTGTGCTAATTTTGCACTTCCACCACTCGCCCATACTCGGTGAAATCAACGATTTCTTCGTGAAAAGGTTCTAAGCTGGGTTGATGGCCTACTGTAATGAGGGAACATTGAGGTAGGCGGGATTTCAGCAAATGATATAATTGTTGCTCGTGTTTTAAATCTAATGCAGAAGTACTTTCATCTAAAAACAACCAATCCGGATGATGCAAAAAGATGCGCACAAACGCAATCCGTTGCTGTTCTCCAGGCGACAAATGATCTGACCATGCTGTCACATGATGTAATTCATTAACAAGATCAGGCAAATCACAATCCACCAATAATTGCCTTAATGCATTATCACTGACTGCAGGCAAATGATCGGGAAATAATAATGCTTCACGCAATGAACCTAGGGGCATATAAGGTTTTTGCGGGATATACATAATGTTATTGCTCTCCGGCAAACAAATTTCACCAGAACCGTATGGCCAAATACCTGCAAGTGCGCGCACAAACGTACTTTTACCGATACCGGAAGCACCTTTAATCAAATAATTTTTGCCGTGATCGAATTCACGCGTGATATTTTCTAATAATTTTTCGCCTTGCGGTGTATCAACATTCAGATTTTTGACTTGGATTTTTCGTTGTGGATTTTTAGTGAAAATAAATTTATTTTTAGTGACTGCATCTTCTTCTATAGTATGCATATGATTTAAAAAAGTCAGTAACCGACGTGTCACCGCTTGCCACAATGCAATCGTAGTATATGAATTCACAATAAATGAAAGCGCTTCTTGAATTTGTCGAAATGCTGACAGTGTTTGCATCAAACCGCCAAGCTTAAATATTCGACCGAAATAATTAGGCAGAGCTGCTAACAAAGGCAAAATCACTGAAATTTGATTATAACCCGCGGTAAACCACAACAATAATTTCTGCCGTAAAATAATAGCATACCAATTTTCTAAAACACCGCCAAACAAACGATTGAGAACGCCTTTCTCATGAGCTTCGCCGCGATAAAGCGCTACATTTTCCGAATGGGAACGCAAATCAACCGCGGCAAAACGGAAATTAGCTTCACGTCGTTGTTGTTCAAAATTCAAAGAAACTAACGGCCGACCAATCTTGAACGTACAAAACGTACCAAATAAAGCATACAACACGCCTATCCACACTAAATAACCTGGAATATGCAATACACCAAACGAACCTAAAGAAATATCGGCAACACCCGATAGCTTCCATAAAATATAAATAAACGCAAAAAACGTAGCAATCGCACTAATCAATCCAATTGATAAATCTAATGAATAAGCGACAATCGCGTTAATATCTTCTTGAATACGTTGATCGGGGTTATCCGTATGTTCATCAAAATTTTCGAGATAATAATAGCTTTTTCGCTCAAGCCATCGTGTTAAAAATTGGTGTGTCAACCAACGCCGCCAGCGTAATCCTAGCATTTGTTGCGCATAATATCGGTACACAGAAATAATAATAAAAATCGACGCTAAGAATAAAAACACAAAAACTAAATCAATCGAACCACGTTTATCATAATCTTGTAATGCGTTATAAAAAAGATTGTACCAATTGTTAAAAACAACTTCTAAGCCGACGATGGAAATTGTCATAGCAAGCACCGCGAAGAAAAACACATAGGCCCACAACCCTTGACCTGATTGCCAATAAGCCTTGATTAACTGCCAAGCAGTGTAAGAACGTGACTCTAAATTGCGATTCATCTAGAAACTCTCCATCATCAACTCTATTTAAAATCTCTCTTTGAAAAAATGTTATTGCATAAATATTTTTTTCTTAAGCAGGAGATCCCCGCTAAAAGCATGCGGGGATGACGAGTACAGGCCTCGCGGGGGCGGGGAAAACTCCCGCCACCCATTCCCCACACTATCAACTGGAATCTCCTGATATAGTAATTGATTTTATTCAATATCTTAAGCAAAATTAGCATGCGGATAAAAAAGGACACTAACCAGCATGCGCCTCATACTTTTGTTTGCCCTCTTACTCGGCCTGACCGCTTGCACAGTCAATCCTTTTACCACAGAAAACCGCTTTACCGGCAGTGCTACAGGTGCTGCAGTCGGCGCGACAATAGGCGGTGGCGGTGCAGCACTCTTGCATGCCACTAAACCTGTAATTGCAATCTCTGGCTTAACTGGCGCAGGCATTGGTTACTATGTCACAACATTGCGTTTCGCCTCCGGCGGTCTTATTCAAGGTGGCGGTCAAGTCTTCACTTTAGGTGATTATGTGACGATTGATATTCCCTCCGATTATATTTTTGATACCAATTCCGATGAATTATTGCCACAAGCTGAACCTATTCTTGATAGCGTAGTCAAAATTCTCTGTCGCTATTGTTATGACAATATTATTGTGTCAGGCAATACTAGCGGTTTCTCCACCGAGCGCTGGGAACAAAAATTATCACAAGACCGCGCGCGCCAAATTGCCTCCTATCTCTGGGCCCACGGAGTCGATGGTTATGATGCTAATAGCTTCAGAAAACATAAACTCACTTATGTTGGTTATGGACACTACTTCCCTATCGCCAATGACATTAGAGCAGAAAGCATACGCCAAAATAGCCATATCCAAATTACCGCTTATCCACCGAGAGATCGTTTAATCATCAAGAAAAAATGCCAAGAATTCCAAAACATAGGCGCACTCGAGGAATCCACAGTCGCGCAAGCGGAAACGCACT
>LSTE01000037.1 GCA_001644445.1 Gammaproteobacteria bacterium SCGC AG-212-F23 | reverse complement strand
AAATTAATTGTGGCGCCGAATCCACCGGCACAACTTTATCATGAATTTTTAAAATCAACTCAATATCATTGGGTAATACATGCGTATCTAATGGTTTTTGTAAAAGCGCTTGCCATTGATGTTTATCATTATCATATTTGACAAAACCAAATCCTTGTTGAGATGGCACGAATGCTAAAACGGCAGGACGCAACAGCGCTTCTTCTTCAGTTAATGAAATTAAATTAGCAATTTCATGGGCTAATGCAGATAAACGTCTATTGTCATTCACGTGAATGGATAACACAGCTGTCATGGCGACAATACTAATAATCACCATGACAATTAAAATTTCAATTAAAGTATAACCGCGTTCAAGAGCCGCCATTACTGATTTCACTATTGCCCTCTTTGCCTTTAGGGCCGTAACTGAAAATTTTTACTTTGTCATCTTCATTAACGTATTGATAAGCTTGTCCCCAGGGATCCATAGGCAGTTGTTGTAGATAGCCATCCGATTTCCAATTTTGTGGAATAGGTGGGGTTGAAGGTTTAGTGACTAGTGCTTGCAATCCTTGGTCGGTGGTGGGATAGACGCCGTTATCCAATTTATAGAGATCCAGCGCACTTTGAATCGCTAAAATATCTTGTTTCACTTTCACAATACGCGCTTGTTCGGGTCGGCTCATGATTTTCGGTACGATAATAGCAGCCAAAATACCGAGAATAACAACCACAACCATGACTTCAATAAGGGTGAAACCTTGGGATTGCTTTAACATGGATTTTTACCTGTCTTAATAAAACGTTAAGGATTGCGTGAGTATACTATAAGTAAGTAAACAGCATGAAATGAAAAAAAGTGTGCGAGAGATAAAAAATAGGTATAGAATGAAGGTAAGCTACAAATCGGTTTTACAGCGAGTTGATTTTTTGCAATATTAATCAACAAGTTATGAGTATTTGGAGGAATATATGGCAATTAAACAAGCACAAGCAGTGATGATACTGAATCAAGCAGCAACCCAAATTGATAATGCTACCAATGTTTTGGTAAAAAACGGGCTGGCTGATGCGATTAAAGAACAGTTAGAACAAAGCAGTCGACTTGCTCGTAAAGCAGCAGCGAGTGTTCAACAAGATATGACTTCCAGTCATCGCCTTGGTAAAAAATAAGCTAGGCTTCATCATTTAGTCACAGGAGACTGGCATGTTTGACCGGCTGCAGAAGCCTTTTTTAACCGTTGAAACAGGTGAGGGTTGTCAACCTAATAGAACCACTTGGCATGTAAAACAAAAAGAACCATTGATCAACGCCCTCGAAAAACTCCAATGTATACGTAAAAACACTAGCGCAAATAGCTGGGACTTGTTCTGGACTGCTGAATGCGATGCCCTGCATTTTGAATCCATGGATGCTTTCCGTAAAAATCCAGAAAACCCCGTGCGTTTAGGATCTTTTAGTCTGCGTGATGATCGATTTTATTTTAATACGTCTTCTTTTAAGCGTGCTTGCCTGGTTTTACCATTTATTCATGATGCTGTGACTAAGGATTCTGCACACTTATTTTGTACTGATTTTATCAATAAAGTATTTGCAATCGATGAACGCTTGCCACATGGGTTTGCAGAATTATTTAAAGATGAAGAATTAGACCGCATTTTAAGCCAGCGTATCTCTGATTATCATCAGGTGAAAGAGCAATGTGAACATGCCTCTACCGCCGATGAAGCCTTCACCGTGCTTGCCGAATACGCGAAAAAAGAAGCGCAAAAACGCCTGCCATACGCCGAACGTTATTATTTCAAAACAGAAGAACAAACCGATCCTGAAGTCATTTTCTTGGCTTTTTATATTTTTCTCCGTAGCCGTGAACTGGTTGCCATCAAACGTTGGTATGGCGAAACCGGCTATACCCTGGCAGATGCCAACGAAGATACCATCGAGAAAGTTTTTGGTGAAATGGGCCTTGATATAATCGATTAAAAAAAGAACAAAAAAGCCTATAAAATAGACAAATATCAGTAATTTGTGTATAATTCCAAAACTACAAAACTAAGATACGAGGGGTAAATATGTCTGCTTCCAATCAAGTTGCGGCTGTGGCTGATCCAATAATACGATTACAAATACTCAGTGGTATTCTGCAAGCTATTCGTAAAGATATAGAGAGTAAGAGAGTTTCCCCTGTTTTTGGCAGAATAGAAGATATAAGAGATGTTAAGACGGCAGATGTTAAAACAAATACCCATCAGTACAAACTTTTCCAAGCCATACCGCAACGTCGTCGTGATTCCGGTCAAGACAAACCAAAAGTACTTGGGTTAGGCAAGATAGATATTCGAGCATCTACAATTTCCTCTAAAGATCAAGGTACACCACCGTCATTACAACGCTTAAGCACTTATGCGATGATGGCTCCTGTGTCGCAGAAAATGAGTGAATTTGATAGGTACCAACTTGTTGTCCCTTATTTTTTAGATGAAGGTATTAATGCGCTGACACAGCAGATTTATTTATTGCAATTGCATAATATTATTTCTGACAGTAAGCCACAATTATTAAAAGATCGCATTACACAACTTCGATATTTATTTAAAGCAGTAGGTGCCCCTGAAAAGTCATTGAGTGAGAATGGTAAAAAAACTAATGAGCAAAGTAGAACTAAGCTTGAAGATGATGTTTTTGAGAATGCGCAAGGGACTATTAATGTCGGCGGGCAGGTTAGGCTTGCTGCTAAAAGAGACGAATTATTTGCAGTTAGCAAATTACTTATATTGAATGACACACCTAAGGAAGGTCTTGTGTGTCTGCAAAAATACGCGGATTTAAAGAAAAAATCTGAAACAGAAGGCAAGTTATCAAGTGTTGAGCAAGGACGTTTTGATTTTTATAATGCGCTTATCAATGATATAAATAATAATATTTATGAGCAGGCAAGTAAGAATCAAAAATACAGAAATGCGATTATAAATTCGCTTAATACACAACTTGCTGCGGTTGAGAAAGGTTATGCAAATTTTGCAAACCGGTGCAAAGCCACGGTAACAGCACAAAAAGCAGGCGGTGAAGAAAGTTTTTGGCTAGAGCCTTTTATTGCATTTAGAAGTTTTCATCATGATGTACAAGCAATGATGAATGCAGAAGAAACCAATTTAACAGATAAATTAAAAACATCATTACTAAAAATGTATAATGATCAAGATGATAAAGCAATCATGGGAATTCCTGCAGAATTAGCGGGTAAATTTTCTGCTTATTTTTCGGCATGCTTAGCTCAGATAAAACCTATTGAGGAAGTCAATAAATTTGCAGGCATGTTAGACTTGATGCGAGTCGAAATGGGTTATTTGTCCGAAGCAATACATGATGTAGTGAAATTATGTTATCTGGATTATCACCAGCATGTTATTTCTAAAGATAAAGTAATCAATAATGAAAAACGCGATGCATTGTTTGCCATTTATAAGAAATTAGAAGAGCTATTAGATGCTTCTAAAGAAATTAAATCTGTTTATGACATTATAAAGAATGTGCGTGTGAAAATCGCATTGGAAAATAATAAGCCGCGACCTTTCTTTGTATGTTGTCTGAAGACAGAAACGGATTATACTGACTGTTTAATGGCAACGCTTCAGCGATTTGGTAATTATATGAGTACATTAGAGCATATGTCGGAAGCAAGCCATGCAACAGCTGTTGCTGGAAAAAGTGATGAGTTAGAAATGGCAAATCAGCGGCCATCGATTACAGATGAACAATATGCAAAAGTACGTGCTTTGGAAGCGAGTAGGCCTTCCCTCATCACTCTGTCATCACGAGCGTAAGCGAGGGATCTCCCTCTAAGCAGGAGATCCCCGCTAAAAGCATGCGGGGATGACGAGGTATGTCTTGTGGGAGATTTTGCTTTTCCCTTCATCCTACAAACTGATCCAGCTGAAAAATCGGCAGTAACACGGCCAAAACGATGAATAAAACAATACTACCCATCAACAAAATAATCGCTGGTTCAAATAACGCTAGCGCAGTTTCAATCAGTCGCGTGATTTCATTGTCTTGATTGATAGCTGCGCGCTCAAGCATATTTTCCAACTGTCCACTGGCTTCACCGCTAGCGATTAAATGAATACTCATAGGTGAAAAATAAGTCGTTTGTTTCAACGCCAAATGAATATTCGCGCCCTCACGCACACGATTCACAGATTCAACCACTGCATCATGAATGGGAATATTCGTAATCAATTCAGAAGAAATTTTCATTGCTTCCAATACGGGCACACCTGCTGCAGAAAGAATAGAAAAAGTCCGAGAAAACCGCGCCGTATTTACTGTTTTAATGGAGTTACCCAACACAGGCAAACGTAAGAGAAATGCATGAAATTTTTTTCTGAAAATTGCATCCGATTTTAATGTGCGACGAAAAAAATAAATGGCGATAATTAAGATGAGTAATAAATAAAGTCCGTAATTTTGTAAAAATTGACTCATGCTAATTAATATTTCAGTCATCATAGGCAAAGTTTGTTTGGTACTGCTGTATACTGCAACCATTTTAGGCACTACATATTCTAATAAGAAAATCACAATACCGATTGAAACCATGACCATCAGTGATGGATAAATCAAAGCTTGCAGAATTTTTTGTCGCATTTGTGATTGTTGTTCAGTGTAATCAGCTAAACGATTTAGCACCGCATCAAGATGCCCAGATTTTTCACCCGCGGCAACAGTTGATGTATAAAGAGGCGAAAAAGCCTGTGGAAATTCGCGCATAGCAGCTGCTAGAGAATGTCCTTCCAGTACTTTACCGCGCACGGAAAGAATAATACTTTTAGTACTTTGTTTTTCTGATTGTTCTGCAACTGTTGCCAGCATTTCCTCAATCGGTAGGCCTGCAGATAAGAGTGTAGAAAATTGTCTGGTAATCAATGCTAATTCTTTTTTGGAGACAGAAGCGCGGTTAAAAATTTTTTTATTG
Source organism: Gammaproteobacteria bacterium SCGC AG-212-F23 (assembly GCA_001644445.1). Taxonomy (GTDB): domain Bacteria; phylum Pseudomonadota; class Gammaproteobacteria; order DSM-16500; family DSM-16500; genus SCGC-AG-212-F23. The sequence continues at coordinate 18,618 of LSTE01000037.1, read as the reverse complement.
GTAGAAAATAATTTTTGTTGCGCAGCGCCGCGAAGTTCTAGAGGTAGTAAATGTTTGTTGCGTAATAACTGCCGTGCATGTTTTTCAGATTCTGCTTCGATGACGCCTGATTGTTTCTTGCCAACTGAGTCGACCGCAACGTATTGAAAAGCAGCCATGGTTTATTCCTCGCTGGTGACGCGTAAAATTTCTTCTAGTGACGTGTCGCCATTTAAGACGCGACGATAACCATCTTCACGAATACTAGGGAAAAGTGAGCGCGCGTATTTCTGAATAGGTTGTTCAGGTGTGTTGTCATGAATCATGGTTCGCAGTGTATCGTTGATGGCAATTAATTCATAAACACCCGTACGGCCACTGTAACCATTTTGTTTACAATGATCACAACCGACAGGATGGTAAATCGTAGGCGGGTTATCGGGTGATAGGCGCATGATTTCACATTCCGCAGCAGTTGCCGTCATGGCTTTTTTACAGTGTTTGCAAAGTAAACGTGCTAAACGTTGTGCCAAAACACCAATTAAACTCGAGGATAACAAGAAAGGTTCAATGCCCATGTCATGTAAACGAGTGATTGCACCGATTGCACTATTCGTGTGTAAAGTGGAAAGTACTAAATGTCCAGTTAAACTCGCCTGAATAGCAATTTGTGCAGTATCTAAATCACGAATTTCACCTACCATCACGACATCAGGATCTTGACGTAAAATAGAGCGTAACCCTTTAGCGAAAGTCATATTCACTTTGTAATTGACTTGTGTTTGGCCTATGCCTTGCAAATCAAATTCGATGGGATCTTCTACTGTTAAAATATTGCGAGCATTATTATTTAATGCAGTGAGTGCTGCATAAAGTGTTGTGGTTTTCCCGGAACCGGTTGGGCCTGTAACTAAAATAATACCGTGCGGTGTGGCAATTAATTTCTGCATTAATTTAAGTGATTTTGCTTCCATGCCTAATTTAGCAAGATCGAGTCGCGCGGTTTGTTTATCCAATAAACGCAAAACAACACGTTCACCATGGCTGGTCGGTAATGTAGAAACACGGACGTCAACTGCACGTCCGGCAATACGTAAAGTAATACGACCATCTTGCGGTAAACGTTTTTCTGCAATGTCTAATTTTGCCATGACTTTAATGCGTGAAATAATCAATGGTGCTAGCACACGCGGTGGTTCGAGAATATCACGTAATACACCGTCAATGCGAAAACGCACTAACACATGATCTTCAAATGTTTCGATGTGTACGTCAGATGCGCTTTCTTTGATAGCTTCGCTCAATAAGGCATTGAGTAGTCGAATGATAGGTGCATCATCTTGACGCTCTAATAAATCTTCTGCTTTCGGTAATTCGTGTATGAGTTCAGCGAGATCAAATGACTCGCCTAAATCTTCTGCCATTTGCATAGCGGTGCTGGAGTCTGTTTCATAATGGCTTACTAATAATTTATTAAAATAATCGGCGTCTACTTTTTCAATTTTTAAAGGTTGATGAAAATAGCGGCGAATTTCCGAGATCACTGAAATTTCTGGATCGCTGCGACAAAATATTTTTGCATGATCTTCTTTTATTTCTACCAGTACACCGTGTTTTTTAGCAAATGTAAATGGGATGGTATTCATGCGGCTTCAAAAGGCTTAGGTAATTTAGTGTGATCTTTCCAAGGTGGCAAGATAGTTTCATCTTTTTGTTCGCCGTCGCTTCTGATATTGCGTGGCCAGTGTATTTGTTCTTCACGTATTTCTTCATATTTAGTATTGGTAATGCTATTCGAGTCTGCTGCGGAATGTAGAATAATGGGTTTAATGAATACCACTAAATTTTTCTTGGTAAAGCGACGGATTTTTTGTTGGAAAAGATTACCAATGACTGGAACATCGCCTAACAGTGGGACTTTATTAATATTTTCTTCAATATCATTGCTGATTAATCCACCTAAGACTAATACATCGTCGCTGTTGATGATGACAGAATTTTCGATTTTGCTGGTGTTAATCAGCGGTGTGGTGCCGGGATTTTGTGGATCTTGTAAGGTATCGTTTGAGACGGTAATTTTCAGTCGAACAGCGCAGCCTAAATTAATTTGGGGTGTGACGTTTAGTGATAAAGCTACTTTTCGATATGCGGTAGTGTTAAAAGGTGTGACCGTACTGGTGCTACCTGTAGTAGCGTAGGAACCTGTTGTGACCGGTACATCTTTTCCAACTTCTAATGATGCTTTTTGATTATCGAGTACTACGACTGATGGTGTTGACAAAATATCAGCACCGGTTTTATTTTCTAACATATCTAATACTGCGCGAATTTGTGTATGTGGAATGATACCCCAATTGCCAGCGCCCATGGCTGGAAAATCGGTAATAGCACCTGAGGTTGCATTAGGTGTATCGGGAGTGACTAATGTTCCCCATTGAATTCCTAAATTTTTTAAATCACTTTCATCTAGCTCTACGATGACACCTTCAATGAGTACTTGTGCAGGGCGAATATCTAATTTAGAAATGACTTGATTTAATGCCTTCATTAAAGTGGGTGGCGCAGTGATAATAAGTGCGTTGGTATTGGGTTCTGCTTGTATGCTAGTCGTATTCTCCGGTACAGGTTTTTCGGTAGAGGTTGATGTAGACGAAGCAGTGGGTAGCGGATAATTATTCGATATCGAAGTGTCGATAGGCGGAGGGCCTGGTGTGCTTGTTACCACTGTTGTAGTTGCTAATGAACCTTTGCCGCCCGTGTCTTTTCCTAATATATTTTGTGCGATTTTACCGAGTACTGGTGCGAAATCTTTTGCTTGTAAATAACGTAAATAAACTACTTCGGTATTGCCCTGCGAACCAGCGGAAGGTGTATCGAGTTGCGAAATCATCAAACGCATGCGCAAACGAGCGTTACGGTTACCGCTCAATAAAATACTATTAGTGCGTTCATCAGGTGCGATAGATAATTGTGGCATTTCGCCAGTGCTACGTGTTGAATTTTGTAAATTGGTTAACACGGTTGCGATTTGTGCGGCAGCAGCTTGATGTAAATGCACAACATCGATTTGGTTATTGGATGTTTCATCAATTTGATGAATGACATCAATGATACGATTAATATTACCTGCACGACCCAAAAGAATTAAGACATTGCCTGGTTGATAAGCAGAGACATTACTCCATTGTGGTAACATAGGGCGTACGATAGGTAAAATTTGGTTTGCAGAAATATGTTCCAAACCGATCACGCGTACAATCACTTCATCACCTTTCCCAGGAGTTTGTTGTGTTGCAACACGGGTTGCATATTCGCTGCTTTCCATATTGGGAACAATTTTGACGACGTTGCCGCTAGGAATGGCAGAGTAACCGAGTAGTCCTAATACAGACAAAAATAAATTATAAACTTCATCGGGTTTCACAGGTTTGCTCGAGATCAAAGAAATTTTGCCATTGACGCGGGGGTCGACGACGAAATTTTTTCCTGTTTCAAGAGAAACTTCATTAATAATGCTCAGAATATCTGCATCTTGCAGGTTCCAAAGTCTAGCAGGTGCGGGCTTTGCTGGCGTTGCGGCTACAGGTTTTGTTGTAGCGGGTGTTTGTGAAATAGGCGGTGTCACAACAGGTGATGGTGTTGGCGCGGTCGCTGTCACAGGCTTAACAGGAACAGGTGTCCCGGCGGGTGCTGCCCAGGTGGCGGAAAAGCCTGTCAGCACAATTAATGTGCCGATAACACCCAACCAATGCCGTATCTGATCCATAAATACCCAAATTAAGCTTGCTTTAGCGGATAATTTTAGTGGGTCATCATATCAGTTTGCCGGTATGTTGACGAGATTTATTCTAAAAAATAGCGATAGTTTACGTTAAAGATTTTCTCAATTCTTTTGGCAATTATTTTTCCTATTGATCTATGACCATTTTCCATTTTTGATAGGTTTGCTTGGGTGACATTAATTTTTTTTGCAAATTCAAGCTGAGATAGATTTTCTCTGGCGCGTAAGCCCTTCAATAGCGCGCCTGCTTTGGTGAATTTTTTGTCAAGTTTTTCAAATAATATTTTTGCTGGGAATGAGTTTCTAGATTTTTTTCTTTTAAGTTTATTGGGTTCTATCGTGTATTTTTTAGCAATATTCTTCGGGATAGCATAAGTAATATGGTGATCAGTGATATAAAATGTTGCGTTTGAGCTGTGCGCTCTAATAGGGTGCTTTTTCATGTGTTCCGACATAATATACCTCAATTATTCTCTTTTTTTTGTCTATAGTTTCCCAGCAGCAGACATAAGTAGGTCTGCCTTTTTTAAGATGACAATGATATTTGTCAATGTTCTTAGTCCCATGTAATTTACCAAAATTAGGCCATGTGTATATTATAGGGCCTTTACAAGCTAATTCTTCCAGTAAAAAACGTAATGCTAATGAAATATTAGCATTTAATTTTTCACTTTGTTTAATAACTGTTTTAGTAACTCTAATATCCCATTCATTATTCATTAGTGTACCTTGTAATCTTTAACATGTCAAATAATGACATATTGATATTTGTTAAATCAATGAGTTATAAAATTTTTCCATTTGCGTCAGTATGGTTTTTTGCTCATCGGTTGGATTTTGTATTGCAGATAGTTGTTGTAATGCAGCAGCGGGGGTCGAATGTTTTTCGCCTTTGAAATCAATAATTGTAGTAGATTCACTTTTTATTTGTGAAAGATATTTTTCGAAAGAATCTTTTTGCTGACTAGATAAAGCCTCTGGAAAATGTCTGCCTAAAATACGGATAGCTAAGGTGCGTAGAGTTTCATTTTGGACATTGTCTATGAGTTTGGATTTTTCAGGGGGTGTAGCTGTGTGAAATTGACGACAAAATTGTTCTTCCATAGGGGTTGGAAATGCATTCAAATAAAGACGTGCGCTTGCATCTGTGTCTGGATAAGTAGGATATTTATAATCACAATGAAAATTTTCTAAAGCTTGAAAAAAATCTTCATGTGTCTTCAACCATTGTTGATTTGCTTCTGTTATCTCTAAACGCTCGCTGGATAAATGTTGTAAAAAACGATTATTAAAAGGTAACAGAAAGCCAGGTTCGCCTAATTTTTTAAACATAGAAAATGTTTTTTCAACCGCGGTAGATTCATTGAATAATTCATTATCTAAGCGTAACCAGACGGTTTGATTGGTGTAATGTTTGTGATTTCCTAAAAATAACACGGGTGCTTGAAAAAATTTTTCGGCACCGATTCGGCCTAATATCATTAGGCCGGTGGACAATTGCGAACGTTTTTGGTCTTCTTTTTTGTTGAAATAAGCGGTTACATAATCCCACATATCCTTATCTCGTTGGAAACATTTAGCTAGTGCCAATGTTACTTCAACGTCGACCATGGCGTGATGAGAACGACCGCTGATAAAATTATTTTCTTTGTTAATATTTTCTAATTTGAGTGATTGATTTGGCCAACGAATGACGGAATTTTTAAAAAGAAAATATAAAATAGCCATAGGATAAAGATCCATGCGCCCACATTGATTTGCATATTGATGTGTGTACGGTGGCAATAAATTTCGATAAAAAGAAAATCGCAAAAATTCATCGTCAAAACCTAGTGTATTATAGCCTAAACTTATTGTCCCCGGCTGATTCATCCACTGATGGATTTGCTGTATCGCGTCCCACTCAGAAATACCGGATGCGATGTCAGATAATGACATATGATGAGTAATCATGGCTTGTGGTGCAGGGATTACATCGGTATTTAATTTAATAATTAATTCATAGCGATTTAATTCATTTAAATTTAAATCGGTGCGAATGGCTGCAAAATGCAATATCTGATCAAACGATTTATTTAGGCCTGTGGTTTCTAAATCATAGAAAAGATAAGTTTGCATTAAAAAGTCTCGAAATGGCTTACTTGGTAAGCAGGTTCTTCATATGGATGTGTATTTTTTAGGGCGTTGATTACGGCGTGTATGTATTTTTCTTCGCACACCATTTCGATTTTTAACTCAGGAATTTTTTCTAATTTATTTTTGTCGCCGATAAATGCGTTGCTATTTTCTAATGGCATGAATTGGCCTTGGCCTAGGGTTTGCCAGGCGCAGCAGCCATATTCGCCTATTTTACCGGCGCCTTCTGCAAACATCGCAGTTTTAATTTTTTCGGCGTGATCTTCGGGGGTGTAAAAACAAATTTTATACATAAGTAATCCTAGAAATTTTTCGTTCTTAAGCTGGATCACTCATCAAGCGACTGAGCGTTGCTGGTAATGGTTACGTGTTCGAAACGCGCCATCCATGGCGCTTCGGACTACATCCTGTAGTCCACTCACACTACACCATTACCAGCAACGCTCAATCGCTTGATGAGCGATTTATAGATTGATAGAAAAACATATATTAACAATCTAAATTTCATCTTGCAAAAAATATTTTTACTTGTTAAAGTGCAATTCCTTTCGCAGTACTTCTATTTTTTTATCAAGTTATTTTCTATTGCCCCGTCACCCGTGCGTTTTTGGATTTTTCACCTTAATATTTTTCTATTGGAGTGTATTTATTTATGCGTTTATTATTTTTTTTAGTATTATTTTTATTTTCATCCCAATTATTTGCAGCACAAGCAGTGAATTTGCGTCATCAAGCTGTTAGTTTACGAACATTTGACTTAAAAGAATTTGATCGCACACAAGACGAAAATAACCATTGGCACATACGCATGCAACAATATTATCAAGGATATCCTGTGTATGGCGCCGACATAGTGGTGCATCATCAAAATAAAATGACAATGAATGGCATTGTTTATCAGGGATTAACGAAAGATTTACAATTGACGCCAAATATTGCTTATTCGCAAGTTTCATCAGAGCAGGCGATGCATCGTGCTATGACTGATTTTCAGACAACAACAAGTATTCGTGAAATAAAACGTAAAGATCTAAAAAAAATCATTTATATCGATAAAAAACATTGCGCGCATTGGGCTTATTTAATCGAATTTTATGTTCCGCGTGTCAAAGCAGTGCCTATGAAGCCATCATGGATTATTGATGCGGCTGATCAACACGTCTATGTTTCCTGGGATAATTTACAAACCAATTCTGCAGTGATTGGTGGTGGTTTTGGTGGTAACAAAAAAATTGGAAAAATAAATTACCATTCGCTGTTGATTTCACGGAACAATAACGAAAAAAAATGTTACTTACAGAATAAGAACATCGTCGTGAAACACGCAGAAACTTCTCAGTTAATCCATTTTGCGTGCGCTAAAAAAGATCCCAAGCAAGGCGATATTTACTGGGATGGTGACAAAGATGCGGTCAATGGCGCATATTCACCTGCAAACGACGCTCTAACGACGGCAAATACTGTTAAAGACCTGTATCAGGATTGGTATCAAATCCCTGTTTTATTAGATAAAAAGAAAAAACCATTATTATTGTCCATGAACGTGCATGCTAATATGGATAATGCTTATTGGGACGGTGAGGAAATGACTTTTGGTGATGGTATCGATGATTTTTATCCTTTGGTATCTTTAGGGGTAACTGCGCATGAAATTAGTCATGGTTTTACTGAACAACATTCTGCTTTGGAATATCACACGCAGCCTGGTGCCTTAAATGAAGCATTTTCTGATATGGCAGCGGCTGCTGCTGAGTTTTATACTACTCATAAAAATACTTGGACACTAGGCGAAGATATTCTCAAAGCAGAAAATAAGGCATTACGTTATTTCGATGAACCTACTAAGGATTGTGAAGGCAAAAAACCGGGCGATTTTTGTTCCATCAGTCATGTTAATGATTATAATGATAATATTGATGTACATTATGCGAGTGGTATATACAATAAATTATTTTATCGTTTAAGTACGGCAGCAGGATGGGACACACATAAAGCATTTGATGTGATGGTAAAAGCCAATCGAATTTATTGGACATCTTCTGCTGGATTTACCGAAGCTGCTTGCGGGATGTTAAATGCTGCAAAAGATTTACAGTATCCAGAAGAAGATCTTAAACAAGCTTTAGATGTGGTTGGCATATCTTACGCTGGGTGCTAGAATCATTTCTACTATGCTGGCCAGAAACCGCTGATTTTCTGCGATCCGCTGCTCATTGACTTCAATGTCAACTGCGCTGCGGTTCTCGAAAATCAGCGGTTTCTGACTCAGCCTAGCGAAATGAGGCATTAGTGCGGGTGTAGTTCAATGGTAGAACGAGAGCTTCCCAAGCTTTTAACGTGGGTTCGATTCCCATCACCCGCTGTTAATTGTTGTCCCGCTTTTAATAATATTACGTAACAATGTTTGGAGATGCGATATGGGAAAATTAGTTAATTGGTTTATTGCTTTAATTGGCGCTGTTGTTTTATTGGCGATTGCAGGCGTTGTCTTGCTAACAACTTTTTTGAATCCCAATCAATTTAAACCGATGATTCAAGAGCAAGTGAAAAAGCAAACCGGACGTGATTTGATTATGGATGGAGATTTGGCTTGGTCATTTTTTCCTTATCTAGGTTTAAAAACAGGTCATATTGCTTTGGCCAATCCTGCAGGATTTACATCAGGCACATTTGCAGAAATGTCGGGTGCAACAGTAGGCGTAAAAATTCTCCCACTGTTACGCAAAAAAATTGAATCCAGCGGTGTTTTATTATCAGGCGTCAAATTGAATTTAATTAAATCTGCTAATGGTGCTACCAATTGGGTCTTGGTTCCACCTACGGCTGCACAAACCACTGCTGCTGAAACAACAGGAGTGACAGCAACATCTCAATCAAAAGCGGTTGATTTCGATTTTTCTATTTCCAGTATTGATGTGGAACACGCCAATATTCACTGGCAAGATGATGTTACTAAGCAATCCGGTGATATTCAAGAATTTGAATTGCATGCTAAAGATGTTGCTTTCAATCATACGTTTCCTTTAGCAATAGGATTTGAATTTTCTGCGAAAAAACCGCAAACAGTCGGCAAATTGAATTTCAGTACAGAGGTCACACTCAATCCGGAAAAGAAACTTTATACTTTCAAAGAGATGGCGATTACCACAGCAGTCAATCAAGAAAATAAAAAATTTACGATAAGACTCACAGGTAATGTCGAAGCAGATTTACAACAACAAATTGCCCGTTGCATGGATTTAAATGGGCAAATGGCGAATGTAAAATTTACAGGTAACGTTACGGCAAATCATCTGTTGTCCGCGCCACAAGTTGCGGGTCGCGTCAATTTACAGCCATTTGACTTGCGAGAATTGATGCAAGATTTAGGACAAGACGTCAGTGCTATTCAAGTTGCTAAAAATGCGAGCGGTGATTTTGATTTTTCAGCATCGCAGAAATCTATGAATGTGCAAGGTAAAACCCAGTTAGATGATTTGCAACTAACAAAAATCAAATTGCATCGTATTCATATGACCATGAATTATGAAAATGCATTATTGACTGTCAATCCATTGACTGCGGAGTTGTATGAAGGCAATTTACAATCGAACGCAAACGTGCGTTTAACTGGAGAAGTACCACAAATAGCGGTCAATGCCAAATTACTTAATGTACACGCTGAACCATTAATGAAAGATTTAGCGATGGGTAATAAATTAAAAGTAACAGGAATTGGCAATGTCAATGTGCAGGTTACGACGCAAGGAACTAGTGCCGATACTATTTTGAAAAATCTAAATGGCACATCACAATTTAATTTCAACAATGGTGCTGTGCAAGGTATGGATATTGGTTATTACGTAGAAACAGCTTATAAATTAGCAACGCATCAAGATATTCGTCATGAAGATGCGGGGCAAACTACGTTTGGTAACCTGACAGGGACTGCAGTGATTCGTAATGGTGTGGTTACCAATAATGATTTATTGTTGAGTTCACCGCGTTTTGATACTAAAGGGCAGGGCACAATTGATTTAGTTAATCAAAGAATTGATTACCGTCTTGAGTCCGCGATAAAATCTACGTCTAACGATCCGAATAACAGCGCGCGTGATTTGGCAGGGATTCCTATCACATTGACAATTATAGGTAGCTTACAAGATCCTGCGATCAACGTAGACAAAACAGCGATTATCAAAGCAATCGCAGAAAAAGAAATGCAAAAAAACAAGCAGAAGGTGATAGAAAAAGCGCAAGATAAAATTAAAAATATTATCAAAGATAAATTACCTGAAGATATTCAGAAACAAGTATCTGATAAAGCAGGAGAGATGTTAAAAGGATTTTTAAACAAATAGGATGGCACTTCATTTGTCCTCACCCCGACCCTCTCCCGCTGGAAATATATCATATTTTTTTCAGCAATAGCGGCGGGAGAGGGAGAGTTTGTGTAATCGCTACGTTTTAGAAATGTATTGTTTATTATAACTATCTTGCAATAAAATGAACTTTACAGCGAGAGAAGAAGAGTTTTGGAAGGAATGTGGAAGTCTGTACTAACAGTTCCCTCTCCCGCCGCTGGTGATTTTGAAATAAAATGTACTTCATAGCGGGAGAGGGTTAGGGTGAGGGAAAATCGACAATCGCGAAAAAATATGCAGCTGTCGATTGCCGGCAATTATTTATTGGAAGCATAATTATGTTTCGTATTATCACCATCAACCTAAACGGCATTCGCTCCGCCGCCAAAAAAGGTTTTTTCGCTTGGCTACAAAAACAAAATGCTGACATCATTTGCATGCAAGAAATCAAAGCACAGGAATCTGATTTGCAAGAAGATATTTTTAAACCTAGAAATTATCACGCATATTTTCATTACGCAGAAAAAAAAGGCTACAGCGGTGTTGCGATATTCACAAAACAAAAACCCCAACATATTGTCACCGGCTTAGGTTGGCCCGAAGCCGATCAAGAAGGTCGTCATGTCATGCTAGATTTTGGCAATTACTCGGTTGCCTCATTATATATGCCATCAGGTACCAGTGGAGAAGAACGACAAACGATTAAATTCGATTTTCTCAAGCGCTATGAATTATTTTTAAAAAAACTTCCCAAAGAAAAACATCATATTATTTGCGGTGATTGGAATATCGCTCATAAACAAATTGACTTAAAAAACTGGCGAGGTAATCAAAAAAACTCTGGCTTCTTACCCGAGGAGCGCATGTGGATGGATAATCTTTTTGGTAATTTACAATTTATCGATGCATTTCGTGAAATCAATAAAGAACCCGATCAATACACTTGGTGGTCTAACCGTGGTCAAGCCTATGCTAAGAACGTAGGTTGGCGCATCGATTACCAAGTCGTCACTCCTACTTTGCAACAAGCCATCAAAACAGCGTCCATCTACAAGGATGAACGTTTTTCTGATCATGCGCCGTTACTCATTGATTATGAATTCTAAAGCCACCACAAGCACCGCTGCTACTATATCAACTATAGCAATGACTAATTCAATAGTAACAACAACTACAGTTGCAGCAGTTAAACAAACAATAAAACAAAAAATGGTAGTGTTTATTTGGCCCGAAAGCGAAAAAAATGAGTCGTGTTGTGTTGGTGTAGCGCAATATTCAGAAACAGATAATCATCTGAATATAATCGCTGAAACACAGGATCATCTTGATTATGGTGATATCTTGTTAAAGCAAATTTCACAATATTGTTCTGTGTATGAAGTAAAAGGGATAGATATTAATTTTATAAATATTCCTTCTGCTAAGCTTCCTCAGCTATTGGCTGGATTATTAACGATACTACAACAAAACAAAGTGCGTCTTGTTTCGTGTTGTCTTGGTTTAGATGAAACAGTAGTTTTTGAAAATTGTTTTGCATTATTTAGAGAATTTGTAGATTATTTAAAATCTTCTGTTCATCAAGTGTCTTTAGATATTACGTCAATGAAAAACCAGAAAATAAAAGATGTCTTAGATGATTTGTTAAAGCCCTCTGCAGGGTTGCAGCTTTTTGGGCTGCAGATTTTCAAAGGCGGGGATATTAATCTATTTACTGATATTATCTCTTCAAGTAAAAAATTAGATACGCTTTTTCTGCAAAGATATGCAAATAGTGATAACAAGGGGGTGCCGGATAGCAATAGTCGTATTCATGCTGCGTTGGCCAAAATTTTGCAAAACAAACGTATTAACAAGTTAAAATTAGCAATGGATTATTCAAATGAAATTATTTCTCTTCTTGCTGAAACGCTTCAGCATAATGAATGTCAAATAAGAAGCTTATCACTGACGGGTGAAATGGTTGCAGAACCTATAGAACTTTATGCTGCTGTAAAAGATAGTAAGTCAATAGAGAGTCTCAATTTAGATCTTGATTTGATACGCTATAATGGCGACAGTGATACTATTCATCGTGGTTTTTTAAAGAGTATCAGTAGTAATGAGATTCTGCATGAATTACAGATTCATTCGTTAAATAATTTAGAAGACTTATTTATCGAAACACCCGATTTATTCAATAATTTCTTGCGTTCGTTTTCCTGGAGCCATGAAAGCAATTTAAATTATCAGCCAAATAGAGCAGAGCAAAATGTTACAATGGACAAATTTGGTGAAGCATTGCTTGCAGAAACTTGTCATTTGACTGCGCTCAATCTAGATCTATCAAAAAGTGATCCTGGCGTCATGGGTTCTGCATTAAGTACATTAATTTATGCTTTACAACGCAACACAAAACTGCAAAGTTTCCACTCAAACGTTGCTTGTCGATTGGAGGGCGTTCCTGGTCCAGAACACAATTCGCCACCATTAGGCAGAATTTGGAAGGACTTTTTCAGATATACGCATCTCACAGTAGTTTCATTGCCGAATGTAGAGTTAGATTATCATTTAAAATTATTAGATGATTTCATAGAGGGCTTAAGGCAGCACGAAAATAAGACATTACAGGTTGTAGAGTTCTCTACTAGTTTTCTTGTTGATGGTAGTCTTAACATAGATAATGTACCAAAATGCGATGCCCTCCCTACAGAAAAAATGCAATCTTTGCTTCGCGCTAATAAATCATTACATTTTTTTGGATCGAGAGAATTGCAACAACGTTTAGGCATTGATGAGAAAATGACAGCAAGAAGACAAGCCATTATTTATTGGATGGGTACTTCTGTATTTACAGCTTTCTACAGCAGTAATAATAATCATGCGTTTCGTACTTGCATTATTCCTTTGTTGCCACAAATTATTATTTCAGTGTGTGACACACAATCCAAGTTAGATCCTGAATTGATTCCAAAAGCAGAAATGTATAGTCGCTTAATATCAAGTCAATTTTTTATGAATGGGATGTCTTTACCCGCAGTTTCTGCAGCTACTACAGTGACCAGAGCCACAATGAGCGATGTAAAAAGCACAAAACGCAAGTTTGGTCATTGAATAGGGATAAAAAAAAGGGCGATCGTTAAATCGCCCTAAAATGCTCAACTCAGGAATGGCAGATCCATGCCAAAAAAGTCATCCTTGAACACACAAAACGAGGAGTGGTTGCAAAATCCATTTTCGCGTACACTAGTCAATCCTTGACTACCCAGTCAGTATACAAAACTTAAGAGATTTAAGCTAGGGTAAATAGTACAAAATATGACGTCCATAAAATGACCTTAGCGCGCGATTTTGTTAAAAAATTTTAATAATCAAAGAGTTGCAAAGAGGGAAAATTATCGATTGCACAAAAGCCTACACAAATTACAGCATTCTCTGTATTAATTATGGCAAAAGGCTTACAAGGTTTTTAGGAAAAAAGGGAGATTTGAAAAGAAAATGCTCAGTATTCGCCAACAATTGCAGCAAATTTTCACTGCAACCATCAAAGAAATTCATGGGGTAGACACAGATCCTATGCTGCAGCCTGCTGGCAGGCCGGAGTACGGTGATTATCAAGCCAATTTTGCTTTGCGCTTGGCTAAAACCTTACAGAAAAAACCTTTTGATATCGCCAATGCAGTGATAACAAAACTACAAGCTTCTCCCTTGTTCGCCAAGCTTGAAGCTTCTGGTCCTGGATTTATTAATATTACACTTAAAGATACTGCATTGGAAAATCAACTACAAAAATTAATGACGCAGGAACATTTAGGTTTAATTAAAACACCACACCCTGATACCGTCGTGGTTGATTATAGTAGCGCTAATGTCGCAAAAGAAATGCACGTAGGCCATTTGCGTACGACTATTATAGGTGATGCCATCGCACGTATTTTAAATTTCTTAGGTCATCAAGTGATACGTCAAAATCATATCGGTGATTGGGGTACACAATTTGGTATGTTGATAGAACACTTAATCGAAAGCCACTGGCAAGTGCATCAAACAGCAGATCTTACAACGTTATATCAACAAGCAAAAAAGCGATTCGATGAAGATAAAATTTTTGCAGAGCGCGCTCGTGCGCGCGTTGTAGCCTTACAAGAAGGCGATAAAAAATCCCGAGAAATCTGGCAGCAATTAGTCAAACACAGTTTGCAATATTTTCAAAGCATTTATCAAAAATTAGATGTGTTACTCGTGGAAAAAGATGTGTGTGGCGAAAGTTTTTATAATGATAAACTCAATGCGCTAGTCACAGAGTTACAGCAAAAAAATATTGCGGCTGTGGACCAAGGCGCGGTTGTCATTTTTCTTAAAGATTTTTTTGATCCCGATGGCAATCCATTGCCTATGTTAATTCGTAAGAGCGATGGTGGTTATTTGTATGCGACAACAGATCTTGCTGCCATTCGTTATCGAATCCAAGAATTAAAAGCCAATCGCTTAATTTATGTAGTCGATGCACGGCAAAAACAACATTTCGATATGTTATTTGCAGCAGCACAAGTGGCAGGTTGGGCGGATAATACGATTCGTCTTGAACATGTAGAATATGGTACTGTGTTGGGTGAAGACCATAAACCTTTTAAAACCCGCAGTGGCGATACCATTAAACTCAATGAGTTGTTAGCAGAAGCAGAAAAACGCGCGGCCGCATTAATTTTACAAAAACATCCAGAAATTGCGGCGGAGGAATTGGCGCAATTAGCGAATCGAGTTGGCATAGGCGCTTTAAAATATGCAGATTTACGCAATGATAAAGCCAAAGATTATGTTTTTAGTTGGGACAGAATGTTGGCGTTTGATGGTAATACAGGGCCTTATTTGCAAAATGCTTATGTGCGGATTGCCGCAATTTTCCGTAAAAGTCCAGTCGATGTGCAAGCGCTAGATGCTGTGTCCCTACATATTTCGTCACCGATAGAGCATATCTTAGCTGTCAAAATTGCAGAATTCCCTGATGTGGTTTCTGCCATTGCCAATCATTTGCATTTGCATTATTTATGCGATTACCTTTATGATTTAGCAGGGTTGTTTCATAAGTTCTATGAACACTGTCCGGTATTGACAGTGAGTGATACTAGGGTGCGTGATAGTCGTTTGCAATGGTGTGTCTTGACGGCGCGTACTTTAAAACTGGGCTTAAATCTTTTAGGGATACAAGTATTGGAAAGAATGTAACTATGCCACGCGATTACGCAAAACAAACAAGATACACTTATGTATCTTCTCACTCAAAATACAGACGTCCTGTGGAATGGATTGTCGCCATTATTTTAATTTTAGCCATCGCCGGGTTAGGTTTTTACTACGCGAAATCGCACAAAAATAGTATCGCAGCAAAAGGCAAACAAATTCTTTCCGAACAAAAAAATGTAAAAAAATCTCCTCTTGCTTTCGTGCAAGCACCCACAGAACCTGATGTGCAATTTGATTTTTATAGTGAATTACAAGGTACGCAAGTTAAAGTAGCAGTCCCTGCTCGGCAAGCATTTTTGGTGCAAAAAACACCAACACCATCGACGCCGGCTGTGCCAACCACGGGCTCTCGTCCTGTGCAACAATATTTTTTGCAATTAGGGCAATTTAGCGATAACGTAGGCGCCAGTGAGATGCGTGTGTCTTTATTGTTTGCAGGAATTGATGCAGAAATAGTCAGTGCAGAACAGAACGGAAAAACAGTTTATTTTGTTCGCCAAGGGCCTTATGCTAATGAACGTGCAGCTAAACAAATGCAGCAGCGCTTGCAAAGAAAAGGCGTTTCAAGTCAGCTGATGCGCATGGATGTTAAAATTCCCCTTTGATCCCCTTTTTTCAAAGGGGGATTTATAAATAACCTATTTTTTATGAGGATTTTCATTTGGAACAGTATAGAGGAACAACCATTGTTTCTGTTCGCCGCAAAGACATGGTAGTGATAGGCGGCGATGGACAAGTGTCAATGGGTAATACCATTATGAAAGGCAATGCGCGTAAAGTACGACGTCTTTATAATGATAAAGTGATTGCAGGTTTTGCTGGAGGTACTGCAGATGCGTTTACCTTGTTTGAACGCTTTGAAGCGAAATTAGAAACGCATCAAGGAAATTTAGTGCGTGCTGCGGTAGAATTAGCGAAGGATTGGCGCACGGATAGAATGTTGCGTCGATTAGAAGCCTTGCTCGCAGTTGCAGATGCAAAATCTTCTTTGATTATCACAGGTAACGGTGATGTGATTGAGCCTGAGAATAGCTTAATTGCCATTGGTTCTGGTGGTCCTTATGCTAAATCAGCGGCGCAAGCATTGCTGGATAATACCTCATTAGATGCGCGTACGATTGTTGAAAAATCCCTCGCGATCGCTGCATCTATTTGTGTTTTCACTAATAATAACTATACGATTGAAACTTTGAGCGTGTAATCTTATGTCAAACATGACCCCGCAAGAAATAGTAAAAGAGTTAGATAGTCACATCGTAGGCCAATCCGGTGCAAAACGTGCAGTTGCAATTGCATTGCGTAATCGCTGGCGCCGCATGCAGTTAGAGCAACCACTGCGTGATGAAATCATGCCGAAAAATATTTTAATGATAGGCCCAACCGGTGTCGGTAAAACAGAAATCGCAAGACGGCTTGCAAAACTAGCTGACGCGCCTTTTATAAAAGTTGAAGCTACGAAATTTACTGAAGTAGGTTACGTAGGCCGTGATGTTGAATCCATTATTCGCGATCTTGCTGATATGGCGATCAAGATGATGCGCGAAAAAGAAATCGCAAAAGTGTCGCAGAAAGCAGAAGAAGCAGCAGAAGAACGCATACTCGATATTTTGTTGCCACCGCCGCGTGCGAGTTTCGCAGGAGAGCCACAAGAAATTCCTCCGCCGGATTCCGCCACACGCCAATTGTTTCGCCAACGATTACGTTCAGGGGAATTAAATGATAAGGAAATTGAAATAGAAATTTCTTCCTCTTCACTAGGCGTAGAAATCATGGCGCCGCCTGGCATGGAAGAAATGACAAGTCAGCTACAAAACATGTTTCAAAATCTGGCGACAGAGCGTAAAAAACCACGAAAACTAAAAGTGATTGATGCGAAAAAGATTTTACGCGAAGAAGAATCCGCAAAATTAATCGACAATGAAAATTTAAAAGTTCGTGCGATTGAAAGCGTAGAGCAAAACGGTATCGTATTTATCGATGAAATGGATAAAATTGCAAAACGTTCAGAAACGTCTGGTGCTGATATTTCACGCGAAGGTGTACAACGTGATTTACTGCCATTAATCGAAGGTTCAACAGTGACAACGAAATATGGTATGGTGCGCACCGACCATATTTTATTTATCGCTTCCGGTGCGTTTCATTATGCAAAACCTTCTGATTTGATTCCAGAGTTACAAGGTCGTTTACCTATTCGTGTGGAATTAAAAGCGTTGATGGTCGAAGATTTCGTGCGCATTTTAACAGAACCTACCGCATCACTCACCGAACAATATACTGCATTATTAGCGACAGAAGGGTTGACAATAGAATTCACGACGGACGGCGTGCGTCGTATTGCAGAAGTGGCTTGGCATGTGAATGAGCGTACTGAGAATATCGGTGCTCGTCGTTTGCATACGGTGATGGAAAAATTATTGGAAGAAATTTCTTATCAATCTTCCGAATATCCAGAGCACAAAGTTGCGATTAATGCAGTGTTTGTTAATAAATATCTAGAGCATTTGGTGAAAGACGAAGACTTGAGCCGGTATATTTTATGAACGCAGATTCTTTAAAAAAAGCAGCGGCATTAGCCGCATTGGATTATATTTCGCCGGGCATGATTATAGGTGTAGGCTCAGGTTCGACAGTGAATTTTTTTATTGAGGCATTGCAAAAAGTAAAAGCTAAGATTGACGGTGCGGTAGCAAGTTCTGTTGAAACTGAGAAAAGATTAAAAGCAATCACTATTCCTCTGCTTGATCTCAATACCTTGAGTTCGGTGCCTGTTTATTTTGACGGTGCTGATGAAGTAAATCCGCATAAACAAATGATTAAAGGCGGTGGTGGCGCGCTTACCCGTGAAAAAATTATTGCTGCTGCATCGCAGAAATTTATTTGTATGATTGATCCGAGTAAGCAAGTGGATTTGTTAGGCACTTTTCCGGTGCCTTTGGAAGTGATTCCCATGGCGCGTAGCTATGTTGCGCGTCAAGTTGTTAAATTAGGTGGAACACCTGTTTATCGTCAAGGATTTGTGACGGATAATGGCAATATTATTTTAGATATTTTTAATTTGAAAATATTGAATGCGGTTGAAATGGAAGATGTATTGAGAAATATTGTAGGCGTTGTCACCGTAGGAATTTTTGCGCGCAGGCCTGCAGACGAAGTTGT
>LSTE01000036.1 GCA_001644445.1 Gammaproteobacteria bacterium SCGC AG-212-F23 | reverse complement strand
TGTTGTCAGCCAAAAAATACCTGGCACACTTATCCAATCATTTAACACAGGTCCCAAGATCATTGCTAAAGAAAAAGAAGCACCAATCGTCATACCAATGCCTGCCATCGCTTTGGTTCGCTGTTCTTCACGCGTTAAATCAGCAAGCAAAGCCATCACTGTACTGCCTATGGCTCCCGCGCCTTGCAAAGCGCGACCTAGAATAACACCCGAAATAGTATGCGCACACGCTGCCCAAACACTACCAATAGCAAATAAAACTAGACCAAAAGCAATGACTTTTTTTCGTCCAAGATAATCAGAAGCCATACCAAAAGGGATTTGTAACAAGCCTTGTGTTAATCCATAAACACCTAAGGCTATGCCAATCAGGTTAGGTGTGGCACCTGCAAGCTTTTCAGCATACAAGGTAAAAACAGGCATAATCATGAATAAACCCAGCATGCGCAGACTCATAATACTTGAAAGTGCGGCAGTGGCGCGGCGCTCATCGGCTGTCATCTTTTTCATGGGTTACCTGTAATGTTTTGCTATAAAACTAATCGTGCAGTATAATCGATTCCCCATTTTTGAAGAAACCTTTTATGAAAGAAATTCAAATTCGCGGTGCTCGCACCCATAATTTAAAAAATATTAACCTGAATATTCCGAGAGATAAGCTAGTTGTTATCACTGGATTATCGGGTTCAGGCAAGTCTTCGTTGGCGTTTGATACACTTTACGCGGAAGGCCAACGTCGTTATGTGGAATCGCTTTCTTCTTACGCGAGACAATTTTTGTCAATGATGGAGAAACCGGATGTTGATCACATTGAAGGTTTGTCGCCCGCTATTTCAATCGAG
This sequence comes from Gammaproteobacteria bacterium SCGC AG-212-F23, assembly GCA_001644445.1. GTDB lineage: Bacteria > Pseudomonadota > Gammaproteobacteria > DSM-16500 > DSM-16500 > SCGC-AG-212-F23. The sequence goes on along the minus strand of LSTE01000036.1, from coordinate 22,816 downwards.
CAAAAATCAACATCGCATAATCCACGTTCAACCGTAGGTACGATTACTGAGATTTATGATTATTTACGTTTATTATTTGCCAAAGTCGGACAGCCATGCTGTCCTGATCACGGTCATGTATTAGAAGCACAAACTATTTCACAAATGGTTGATAGCGTCCTCGCATTACCGGAAGATACAAAAATCATGATCTTGTCGCCTGTGATTCGCGAACGCAAAGGCGAACACATTGATTTATTAGAATCCTTACGCGCGCAAGGTTATGTGCGTGCGATTATTGATGGCAAACTCTATGAATTAGATCAAGCTCCTAAATTAGATTTACGTAAAAAACACACGATTGAAGTTGTTATCGATAGACTGAAAGTACGTGAAGATGTGCGTTTACGTTTAGCAGAATCATTTGAAACCGCATTACGTCTTGCTGAGGGTATTGCTGCTATCGGATTTATGGATGATCTTAAGCGCCCACAAAAAACATTTTCCGCAAAATTTGCTTGCCCCGATTGTGGTTACAGTTTAACAGAATTATCACCACGTTTGTTTTCATTTAATAGTCCTACGGGTGCTTGTTCTGCTTGTGATGGGTTGGGGGTGAAACAATTATTTGATCCTGAAATGATTGTCACCAATCCAAAATTAAGTGTTGCCGAAGGCGCGATTCGTGGCTGGGATCGCAAAACAGGCTATTATTACCAAATGCTTTCTTGTTTAGCAAAACATTATGGTTTTAACATGGATACACCTTTTTCGTTATTACCGAAAAAAATCCAACAAATGATTTTATACGGTAGCGGTAATGATTTAATAAAATTTCATTATCGTTCCGATGAAGGCCGTGAATTTAAAAAAACCGACGTATTTGAAGGCGTGATTCCCAATATGGAGCGCCGTTATCGTGAAACGGAATCCGAAATGGTGCGCGAAGAATTAAGTAAATATCTTTCCACTCGCGCGTGTGAAGTATGCGAAGGCACACGGTTATGTAAAGCAGCACGTTTTGTCTATGTAGCCAATACGACGTTACCACAAATTGCCAATATGCCTATCAGCGCTGCAAAAACTTTTTTCGAAAAAATAAATTTAACCGGCAATCGTAAAGAGATCGCTGAGAAAATTTTAAAAGAATTAATTAGTCGATTAAATTTTTTAGTCAACGTAGGCTTAGATTATTTAAATTTAGGTCGTAGTGCAGAAACCCTGTCGGGTGGTGAAGCGCAGCGTATTCGTTTGGCGAGTCAAATTGGTGCAGGTCTCGTAGGTGTGATGTATATTTTAGATGAACCATCAATTGGATTGCATCAGCGAGATAATGCACGTTTATTAGAAACTTTGTTTAAATTGCGTGATTTGGGTAATTCAGTGATTGTGGTAGAACATGATGAAGATGCAATTTTAAGTGCTGACCATGTGATCGATTTAGGTCCGGGCGCAGGTGTACATGGTGGTGTGATTGTGGCGGAAGGCAAACCTAGAGACATCATGAAAAATCCAGATTCTCTAACGGGAAAATATCTTTCCGGAAAATGCAGTATTGCTATTCCACACAAGCGCAATTTAGTTAATAAAAAACGCTTATTATCATTGCAAGGTGCCACAGGAAATAATTTACAAAAAATTAATGTAGATATTCCACTGGGTTTAATGACGTGTATTACGGGCGTTTCTGGTTCAGGTAAATCCACATTGATCAATGACACACTAGGGCCAATTGCTGCGCGTGCATTAAATGGTGCAACATTACGTGAACCCGCGCCTTATGATGCATTAGAAGGCATTGAATATCTGGATAAAGTGGTTGATATCGATCAAAGTCCTATTGGTCGCACACCGCGTTCGAATCCGGCTACTTATACGGGATTATTTACACCGATTCGTGAATTATTTGCAGGCACACAGGAAGCGCGTTCACGCGGTTATGAACCTGGACGTTTTAGTTTTAATGTGAAAGGTGGGCGTTGTGAAGCGTGTCAAGGCGATGGTTTAATTAAAGTGGAAATGCATTTTTTAGCAGATGTTTATGTCACTTGTGATGTGTGCGCAGGCAAGCGTTACAATCGTGAAACATTAGAAATTACCTACAAAGGCAAAAATATTCAGCAAGTATTAGATATGACAGTCGAAGATGCGCGTGAATTTTTTGATGCCATCCCTGTCGTTGCGAGAAAATTGCAAACGTTGGTTGATGTAGGTTTATCGTATGTGTCTTTGGGACAGAGTGCGACTACATTATCCGGTGGTGAAGCGCAGCGTATTAAACTCGCACGTGAATTATCGCGTCGTGATACTGGTCAAACACTTTATATTTTAGATGAGCCGACCACAGGATTGCATTTTCATGACATTGAACAATTGTTAAAAGTGTTGCATCGCTTGCGTGATGCGGGTAATACGATTGTGATCATCGAACATAATTTAGATGTCATTAAAACCGCCGATTGGATTATTGATTTAGGCCCTGAAGGTGGTGATAGGGGAGGTCGAGTTGTTGCGATTGGTACACCAGAAGAAATCGCGTTACATAAAAAATCTTATACAGGAATGTTTTTACAAAAAGTTTTAAATAAATAATAATTCGGAGGAGAAATGAAAAGTAGTGCTTTAAAGAAAGTAAAAAAGAAATTAGAACCTGTTGCAGAAGATAAAGAAAATGATGAATCACAATTACAATATGTGAAACACTTAGAAGAAACTGTTAAGGCGCTTCATACCGCATTGCATGATGCGCAACATTTGCAAAAACTTACCCAAGATCGCATGAAAGTACTAGAAGATGAAAACGAAATGCTCAAAGGCTTAATAAGCATATTGCCGGTTAAAAGTTTAAAACCTCAACCATTAGCATTTATTCCTAGAGTTTCGCAAAGTGGTTTTTTATCGCAACCTAAACAGCCTGTTCCATCTGTTGCTGCTTCTGGCGGTGCTGCTACTAATAGAATCAAGGGTTCTGTATTACAGCTTGATTATGATGCGCCTGCCTTAAAATAGCTTGCGCAAACAAGAAGCATTCTATACAATATTGCAACTAATATAACACTACTGACACGCTAACTTATTGATTTTGGAGGAGAAATGAAAAGTAATGTCAAAACAGGATCTACTGCATCAACCAGTACAACTACACCAGTAGCCGATACAAAGAGCACTAGCACAACTTCGTCTACCTCTTCAGTGGCAACAACAACCAACAGAGTTTCTACAGAATTCTTGTCTGCAGCTACTCCTATACACTTGCCAAGTGATTTTATCAATACTGAAAATATGCAGATAAATACGATTAATCAAAAGTTAATTACTAGTAATAATGAGCTTCTGGACAAGAATGCAAGGTTACGAGTAGATCTTGAAACAGCTAAACGCGCAATATTGACTTCGACAAAGAACTGGAAACAAGTAACAGATGATTTAAAACGTGAAGAAGCATATTCTGCAGAATTAAATGAACAATTAAAGAGTGAGCGTAAGACGACTGATCATGCATTAGCGCGGGTTAAAAATTTAACAAGCCAATTAGAGAGCGAACGTGGGCGGTGTGATGTTGCATTAACACAGATTAAAAACCTAGAGAGTCAATTGCAATTGCTACAAAAGCAGCAAGGAGTAAACAGGCAACCGGCGGTTACTACAACAACTTCTGTTTCTGTGGGGAGTTCAGTGTCGCAACCCGCCACGGCGACAACATCAGCGACTCTTGCAGCAAATAACATGTGGACATTACCATCAACATCGACGTCAATAGCAACTGCTGTGACATCTACTTCTTCTAATCCACAGCCTGCTGCCACAAATTTCTCATTGACGGATCCTGTAATGCCTGTTTTTAAAAGTTAACCGGAGGGAGAAATGAAACATAATGCCAAGAGAAGATCTCGTAATGCTAACAGAGGATCTACTGCATCAACCAGTACAATTACAACAGTAACCGATACAAATAGCATAACTTCATCTACCTCTTCAGCGGCCACAGCCAGTACAGCTTCTACAGCATTCTTGTCGTCTACAGCTACTTCTATTTCTGCCATACACTCACCAAGTGATTTTGCTCCTATTGGTAATGTTATTAATACTGAAGTTATGCAGATGAAAAAGTTAATTACTAATCTTCAGAACAATAATGCAGAGTTAGAAAAATGTCTTAGATCTGCTCAAGGCGCAATATTCAGAACGACAGATGGATGGCAAAAAGCTATAGGTGACCTACAACGTGAACAAATACATTCTGAAAAATTAGAAAAACAAATGGAGTATGAGCGTAGTTTGAGCGATGCCCGGATTAAAGATCTAGAGCTCCAATTGCTATCGCTACAAAAGCCACAAGGAGCAAATAATCAACCAGCAATAGCTAGTACGACAACTTCTGTTTCTGTGGAGAGTTCAGTGTCTCAACCCGCCACGGCGACAACATCAGCGACTCTTGCAGCAAATAACATGTGGACATCACCACCAACATCGACGTCAACAGCAGCTTCTACGACATCTACTTCTTCTGGTCCACTAACGGATCCTAAAACGCCCGTTTTTAATGGTTAACCGGAGTGATGATTGTTCGTTCTATATGCGCTTAATTCAAACCAAAGCGCATATAGAATAGCAAACGAACAGGCAAATGCAGTGCCAAGTATCCAAGCGAAGTACCACATAATTATTTTCTCCTAGTGTTCTACCCATCATCTAAACGGGGTTGTTATACAAATATTCTTAAGCAGGAGATCCCCGCTAAAAGCATGCGGGGATGACGAGACATACCTCGCGGGGGCGAGGAAAAATTCTCGCACAATAACATGATTGATGACGAGATGTGCCTCGCGAAGCGCGGGTAAAAAACATCGTTTCTTTTTAGGCCCCCGCCAGGTCAGCATCGTCATCCCCGCATGCTTTTAGCGGGGATCTCCTGCTTAAGAAAAAAAACCTATATGCAACAAGGTCATCTAAATGAGGCTATATCTTAATATGCATTGGTATTTTTGTTAATTTCATCCTGCGTAACTTTCCCTCGTAACACATAGTAAACCCAGCCAGTGTATAAAACAATGAGCGGAATAAAAACTGCCGAAGCAATTAACATAATCGTTAATGTCGCTTGACTAGAGGATGAATCCCACACCAATAAACTCATTTCAGGATGCGTAATCGAAGGCAGCATAAACGGAAACATGCTAACACCAACAGTCATGATAATACTGCTGATTGCAATCGCACTAAAAATCCAAGCCAATCGATAACAACGTAAGCTCGTTAACAATAGTACAGCGAGTGCGCCGATGAATGCACTTAAAGGCACAATTAACAATGCATGATAATTTTTGTAATTATTAATCCACGCACCCACTTGCAGCATGACTTGTTTATGCATAGGGTTAGACGCAGCAATATGTGAAACATCGTTAGTTAATATATAACCCGCAATTTTAAATACTATCCAATAACCTGCAATAGCAAACAATAGTATTGTCAGTAAAGCACAGATTTTCGCCGCGTGAATCGCACGTTTTTGTATGTTACCGGCTGTTTTAATCGCCAGAAATACGCCGCCGTGCATGATCAACATGACAACGCTGACCAGTCCGCATAATATAGCGAATGGATTAAACAATTCACGAAAACTACCCGTATAAAAATCTCTAAGCATATCGTCTAAATAAAAAGGCACGCCTTGTAACACATTGCCTAGCGCAATCCCAAAACATAAAGCAGGTACTAAACCCGCGATAAAAATACCTAAATCCCACATGGCGCGCCAATAAATATTATGGAGTTTGCTTCGATACTTAAAACCTACCGGTCGTAAAATCAAGGCAAATAAAACCAATAACATTGCAAAATAAAATCCAGAAAAAGAAATCGCATACAAATCCGGCCAAGCTGCAAAAATAGCACCCGCACCTAAGATTAACCAAACTTGATTACCTTCCCAAACAGGACCTATAGAATTAATCACGACTCTGCGTTCTTCGTTATTACGCGCCACATAATGCAGTAACATGCCTATGCCTAAATCAAATCCATCCATGACTGCAAAAGCAATTAACAAAACACCTAATAACATCCACCAGATGACACGTAAGGTTTCGTAATCAAACATTTATGCATTCTCCAAAGATGGGGGCCCAAGACGGATATATTTCACCATCAAATAAATTTCAACCACAGCTAAGAATGTGTAAAGTAAAATAAAACCACTGAGACTCGTGATTAAGCTATGTGTAGATAACGAAGAAGTACCTAGAAAAGTGGGCAACACACCTTCAATCACCCAAGGTTGTCGTCCTGATTCTGCAATATACCAACCTAGTTCCGCAGCAATCCAAGGTAGCGGTAAACTATAAAAAGCAGTGCGTAAAAACCATTTATTTTCCCATCGCTTTTTCGCAAGCATAACAAAGCTAGTGGCAAATAATAATATGAGAAATAAACCTATGGCTACCATGAAACGAAAACACCAAAATAATGGGGCAACTAAAGGTACAGTATCCCAAGCGGCTTGTTTGATTTGCGCAGGGGTTGCATCTATGACTTTATCGGTATAACGTTTTAATAACAAACCATAACCTAAATCGTTTTGATAATCGGCTAAGATAATTTGTGCCGATTTTTCGTCAGGATTTTTTTGTAAAATTTCTAATGCGGCATAAGCTTTCATGCCGCGAGTAATTTTATTTTCTGCTTCTACGACTAATTGATTAATACCATAAACAGGTTTGGAAATCGAACGTGTAGCAATTAATCCTAGTAAATAAGGTATTTTAATTTCATAACGGGTCAGATGATGTTCTTGATCAGGTATGCCAAAAATGTTTAGCGCAGCCGGTGCGGGCTCTGTGTTCCACATACCTTCCATGGCAGCAATTTTCATGCGTTGATTTTCAGTGGCAACATAGCCACTTTCATCACCTAACACGACGACAGACAATGCAGATGCTAAACCAAATGCTGCAGCGACTATCATGGAACGTTTGGCAATTTCCACATGACGTCCGCGTAATAAATAATAAGCGCTAATTGCTAAAATAAACACAGCGCCTGTGACATAACCCGCGCTAATCGTATGCACAAATTTCGCTTGTGCAGTTGGATTAAATAATACAGCAGCGAAATCAGTGACTTCCATACGCATAGAGTGAAAATTAAAAATCGCACCTTGCGGATGTTGCATCCAACCGTTAGCAATTAAAATCCACAGTGCAGACAAGCTAGACCCTAAACACACCAACCATGTCACCATCAAATGCGCACCTTTAGAAAGTTTATTCCAGCCAAAGAAAAATAAACCAATAAAAGTACCTTCAAGAAAAAATGCCATCAATCCTTCAATCGCCAACGGCACGCCAAACACATCGCCAACATAATGCGCGTAATAAGCCCAGTTAGTACCAAATTGAAATTCTAACGTAATGCCGGTTGCAACACCCATTGCAAAATTAATACCAAATAAAATTCCCCAAAATTTTGTCATGTCTCGCCAGATCGTTCTGCCGGTGATGACATAGACTGTTTCCATAATTCCTAGCAGGGCTGACATGCCTAGCGTTAGTGGTACAAATAAAAAGTGATATAAAGCTGTCAGTCCAAATTGCAATCGCGAGAGTTGTACTACATCAAGGCTAATCATGCGTTTTTTCCTTTAATAAATGCAAAGTGGTCAGCGATGTTAAAGAATTTTTATCAACAGGGTGTGAGAAACAGAGAAACCATAAACCATAAAGTAGCATGCATTTAATTGCCAGAACAAGCACGATTTCTTTTTTTAAAGATAACTTTTTCATAAGAGTTACCTACAATATCCTGTGAACAAGTCACAGAGTAACGCCTGGATCCCGCGGACAAGCCGCGGGACGACGTATCCTCTTTTCTTTTAAAATCATATGAAAGTTTGCTGGTTTTTTCAAGTGTTTCTTAGTAAATTGTCAAAAGAGAAAATATAAAATCTGAGTAATCATGAAAAATAGTAAACCTAAAATTGTAATTGTTGGTGCAGGCATCGCGGGCTTAGCCGCAGCGCATAAACTTACTGAGCATGGTCACTTTGACGTGAAAATTTTAGAAGCACGTGATCGTATCGGCGGACGTATTTGTACGAATTATTTTTTTGGATTTCCAGTTGATGTGGGTGCAGGATGGTTACACGGTATCGAAGGTAATCCGATTGCAGAATTAGCTAAGCAAGCACACGTGCAATTCGTGAATTTCAAGTTTACTGATATTTTATTTTTTAATCGTGAAGGCAAAAAAATTCCTGTCAAAGATATCGATTATTTTCGTGATGAATTTGCGGATTTTTTACAGAAAGCTGAAGCATTAGCACAACATGCATCACATGATGTGTCATTGGAAAAAATGCTGTTAACAGTAAGACCATCAGATCGTACTGCAGACTGGTATTTTCTCTGGAATTGGATGATGATTTATTTAGGGCTTTACACAGGATCAAACCTCAGTCAGCTTTCTGCGAAGTATTGGGATATTGAAGAAACACTGCCAGGCGGAAATAATTTAGTGATGGGTGGTTATGCTAATATTATTAAAGGATTTGCCAAGAATCTTGATATTCAATTCAATACTATTGTTACTAAGATTAATTATCAAGATAAATTAATTTCCGTAGCAACCAACCAAGGTGAAATGCAATGTGATGCTGTTGTTGTGACGCTACCTTTAGGTGTTTTACAAAAAGATAGCGTACAATTTTCCCCCGTATTACCAAACGACAAAAAAGCAGCAATAAATCGCTTAAGTATGGGCTTGCTTAATCGCGTGGTTTTGAAATTTAATCGAGTATTTTGGCCGGTTGAGCACAGTGGATTTTTTGTAGAACCTAAAAATAATCCTGCAATTCCTTATTTTATTAATCTGCATTATTACAATCAACAGCCTGTATTAGTTGGTACGATTAGCGGCAGCCACGCGCAATCTTTAGAAACATTGCCTGACGAAGAGGTAATAGATATTGCCATGACAGAGCTGCGTCATTGTTTTGGCAACCAAATCCCAAATCCTGAAAGTCATATCATTACTCGTTGGCTCAATGACCCATATTCCCATGGCTCTTATTCCTATACCCCCGTGCATGCAACTCCTAGCGATTACGATGTTCTCGCCAACCCTATCAACCAACAACTTTTCTTCGCCGGCGAAGCTACCAATAAACAATATCCCGCGACTACACACGGTGCTTATTTATCCGGTATAAGAGAGGCGCAGCGTATTATTGATTTATTTCACATTGTTCCATGAATCTAGATGGACTACTTATAATAATTCTAAATTTTATTTAATTAAGTAACTTTCTAATATTCTTAAACGTGTTATACGGTCACCAAAAACTTCAATAATTTTTGGATGACCATATCTTGGAAATATATCGCATATATCGTCTCGATATATTTTTTTAAAACATTTATCAGCTGCTTTACGATAGGCAGGATTTTCTTCGGTATATTCTATAGAATTTTCTTTGGTGATAGGTAAAAATACGATTAAATCTAAATGATCTAATGCTTCTTTTACCGCAGGAAATCTTTCCGAAACTTCAGTATCATTAATATCAATAGAATCTTGGTCTGTCACGCACATCGCATAAGCGATAAAATCTACTGGACATCTGTCAAAAACAACATTGGGTTCGTTTGCTAGTTTGTTAATTTGGTCAATACTATAATCAAGTTGTTCAAGCAAGCTCTCAAGACTAGGCTCTAATGATAGCTCCATCATTTTTTCATCTTGCAATTTATAATATGGCTCAATCTCATGTTTGTAATTAGGATGAGCTTTAATTAAGTCCTCTATTAAAGTAGTTTTTCCTATAAAATGGGTGCCAGAAACTGCAATGCGCATATTGTTATCCTCTAGCATCCAAGTGATGCTCGCCGTGGAGCATTAATGGCTATGGGTGGACTCGAACCACCGACCTCAGCATTATGAGTGCCGCGCTCTAACCAGCTGAGCTACATAGCCTTTTTGGCAAAAGAGGGGGTATTTTCGAAGCAAGTACCGGTCTTGTCAAGGTATAATCCACAATATAATCCATAAAAAGTTGCATATTGCGGGATTCTTGCGTACAATCGCGGGTTCTCGAAGATCATGCTAGTTTAACAGTGATTTTCTCCTTGTCCCTCCTTGAAGTGAGGGGCGAAACCCATAAGGAGCTTCTATGAAACATTATGAAATAGTATTTATGGTCCATCCCGACCAAAGTGAGCAAGTGCCGGGAATGATTGAGCGCTATAGCAATCTCGTTACCCAAAAGAAAGGCAAAATCCACCGTGTTGAAGATTGGGGCCGCCGTCAACTGGCTTATCCTATCGACAAAATTCTGAAAGCACATTATGTCTTGATGAATATTGAATGCGACTCTGAAACACTGGATGAATTAACCAATGGTTTCCGTTACAACGATGCAGTAATCCGTAATCTGGTGCTGACGACTAAACAAGCGGTGACAGAAGCATCTCCCATGTTAAAAGAAAAAGACCAACGTTCCGAAGGCGGTGCCCAAGGTCACGATGGTGGCGGATATAAGTCAAAAGGCCGAAAGAGTCCTGCATTTGATGATGCGAGACACGAACGTTTCGAAGATCCTATCGAAGAAATCGATAGCGCTAAATAATCAGGTGGAGTATTAATTATGGCAGCACATTTTCGTCGCAAAAAATTTTGTTATTTTACCACCAATAAATTGGACAGCATTGACTACAAAGACGTGCAACTCTTAAAAAAATTTATTACTGAAAACGGTAAAATTGTTCCTAGCCGTATTACAGGCACGAAAGCACGTTATCAACGTATGTTAACCAGTGCAATTAAATTGGCCCGTTATCTGGCGTTATTACCTTATAGTGATAAACATTAATTAAAAAAGAGGTGTCATCGTGGAAGTCATCTTACTTGAAAGAATTCGTAATCTAGGTGCTTTAGGTCAAACAGTAAAAGTAAAACCAGGTTATGGCCGTAATTTTTTAGTACCTAAAGGCAAGGCCGTGTATGCAACAGAAGCCAATCTTGCTAAATTTGAATTGCGTCGCGCTGAACTGGAGAAAATCCAGCAACAACGTTTGCAAGCGGCAGAAGCCAGACAAAAAGCACTCGCTGATTTAGGCATTGTTACTATCACTGCAAAAACAGGCGAAGAAGGCAAATTATTCGGATCGATTACTGTCAGAGAAATTAGCAAAGCTATCACTGATGCAGGTGTTGTTGTTGAAAAAAGTGAAATCGATTTACCCGCAGGTGTGATCCGCCAAATTGGTGAGTATGAAATTACTTTGGAATTAGACAGTGACGTCAAAGCTAAAATCAAATTGAATATTGTGCCTGAGGCGTAATCGATAGCTATGTCACGCTCCGCAATCGCTTTGCCATTACTAAAAGAAACATTCACGATTGCACAGCTACCTAAAGTTGCGGAGCTGAAAAGAGATAGTATGCTTAAGCATATTTTTTCTGTTAGTGGTATTAAGCAAATCATTTTTCAATGTGAGCTTTGTATTACTGATTTCGATATCATTTTGCCAGCCATGTTTAGCCATCCAACGTTGATGACGATTAGTTTTATCCAAGATGTCCCTGCAGAAATCATCAAACAATTTGCGGAAAATCTTAGAAAGGTGAATTCGGGAATAGAAATTCACATGAATACGACAGGAAGCCAGCTGTTAACCAAAGCATTAGCAGTTAACTCTCCTCAAAAAAACATGTCTAAGAGTCTTTTATCCGGTGTTGGTTTCCCACCTTTGCCGCCCCCCGCTATAAAGCAGCCATCTTTTCCGCAGAACTATACGGTAAAGATATGGCCTTTAAATCCTGGTGGTCAAAAATCATCACAAATACCTCATTTATCGACAAAGACCCCTTTATTTGCCACTGCCAAGAAGTGACATAAGGCCATCTCTCGCGTACAATCAGCTTAATTTAATTATTCGAAGCGGCAAGAATGGACGCATATAATACGACCACACGGAAACCTAAAGCTCCTAGCATAGATACACATGCGCTCAAAATTCCACCGCATTCCATAGAGGCTGAACAGTCAGTATTGGGCGGTTTGATGTTGGATTCCCGCGCTTGGGATTTAATTGCAGATAGAGTGCGCGAGGCGGATTTTTATCGGCATGACCATCGTTTGCTTTATCGAGTGATGGCAAAATTGAATGATCAACATAAACCATTAGATGTATTAACTGTCACAGAAGCATTAAAAGAACTTCACGAATTAGAAAATGCAGGTGGTGAAGTTTATCTTTTTGAATTAGCAAACAATACGCCTAGTGTTGCCAATATTGCTGCGTATGCAGATATTGTGCGTGAACGTTCAGTGTTGCGGCAAATGATTGCTGCAGCCAATGATATTGCTAATAGTGCGTTTAATCCAGAAGGACGTGGTAGCGTAGAATTACTCGATGCCGCAGAGCGTAAGGTATTTGAAATTAGCGAACAGGGCGGTCGTGTCGGTGGTCCTGTGAATGTCAAAGAATACCTTGGGAAAACCATGGATAAAATTGATTTACTTTTCCAGACAAAAAATGCAATTACCGGTATTGCGACTGGCTATCATGATTTAGATGAAATGACCTCAGGATTGCAACGTTCAGATCTTGTTATTGTCGCAGGCCGTCCTTCTATGGGTAAAACCATGATAGCAATGAATATTGCAGAACATGTAGCGATCAAGGCGAAGGCGCCAGTATTGGTTTTTAGTATGGAAATGCCGGGTGAATCTATTGTGATGCGTTTATTATCTTCTTTGTGTCGTATCGATCAAATAAAAATTCGTACCGGAAAATTATCCGACGCCGATTGGCCACGCATTACTTCTACTGTGAGTATGTTATCAGACACGCCGCTTTATATTGATGATACGCCAGCATTAAGTCCCGCAGAATTACGCGCGCGTGCACGACGTGTCGCTAAAGAGCACGGACAGTTAGGCTTAATCGTCGTAGATTATTTGCAATTAATGCAAGTGCCAGGATTTAATGAAAACCGCACAGCAGAAATTTCTGAAGTATCACGTTCCTTAAAAACCTTAGCCAAAGAATTAAATACGCCAGTGATCGCATTATCACAATTAAATCGCGGTTTAGAACAACGCGCAGATAAACGTCCAGTGATGTCAGATCTACGTGAATCAGGTGCGATTGAGCAAGACGCTGATTTAATCGCATTTATTTATCGTGATGAAGTATACAATGAAAATTCTCCCGACAAAGGGACTGCGGAAATTATTATTGCAAAACAACGTAATGGTCCTATTGGCAAAATTCGTCTGACTTTTTTGGGCCAGTATACCTGCTTCGAAAATTTCACCAGACAAAATGTCTCTGTATTTCCCTCATAAATTCCTGGTGGGATGGTCGTCATCGGCTTGTTTTTACGAGAAAATAAGGTAATATGGCCACTTCAAACGGATGATTTAGAAGATAGCATGAGCCGGCCTACGCAGATTACAATTGATATCAATGCATTGCAAAACAATTTAGCACAAGTGCGTTTATTGGCACCGCACAGTGCCGTCATGGCTATGGTGAAATCGAATGGCTATGGCCATGGTTTAGAGCGTGTGGCGCATGCTTTAAAAGGGGCTGATGCATTTGGCGTGGCGTCGCTGGAGGAAGGATTGCATTTGCGTAGTGCAGGCCTTAAAAATCCTATTGTTTTAATGGAAGGTTTGTTTCATGACAATGAAATAGCGGTTGCCGAACAAGATGATTTCACATTAGTCGTGCATCATCTGGCACAACTGGAAATGTTAGAAAAAAGCAAAACCCATAAACCTTTTGCTGTTTGGTTGAAAATAGATACTGGCATGCATCGCTTAGGTTTCCCATTGCGAGGTATCGAAAAAATTTATCAGCGTTTATTAAAATGCAAACAAGTGAAAAAACCGATTGGTTTGATGACGCATTTTGCTGAATCGGATTCTGTAGATCGTTCACGCACGTTAAAACAAATTGAATTATTTGAAACAGCAATCGCACATCTTCCTGGACAACGTAGTTTAGCCAACTCTGCGGGCGTGCTAGCGTGGCCTATGGCGCATGCAGATTGGGTGCGTCCGGGTATCATGCTATATGGTGCTTCACCATTCACAGGACATAGAGGGGTAGAGCATTATTTACAGCCTGCGATGATGCTAAGTTCTGAGTTGATCGCGATTCACGATTTAAAACAAGGCGATCGTGTAGGTTATGGTGGTGCTTGGACTTGCCCCGAAGATATGCGTGTTGGTGTGGTTGCCATTGGCTATGGCGATGGCTATCCGCGTCATGCTAAAAATGGCACACCCATGTTAGTGAATGGCCATCACTGTCCTTTAGTAGGTAATGTAGCCATGGATATGATTTCTGTCGATTTGCGTACACAGCCAGAAGCGAGAGTGGGTGATCCTGTCATCTTGTGGGGCGCGGGTTTACCGGTGGAAGTGGTTGCGGAATACAGTGATACGATTGCTTATGAATTATTAACGCGTATTACTCAACGCGTTAGAGTGGTGGTCAAATAAAAAAAGGGGAAAAGCAAATCCCCCTTTGAAAAGGCGTTGTTGCATAATTCATTTGATTCCGTCGTCCCGCGGCTTGTCCGCGGGATCCAGAATAAACTATTCTGAATTCCGTGAATAAATCACAAAACGGCGCCTGGATCCCGCGGACAAGCCGCGGGACGACATGTATCATCAGAGGAGTTATGCAACAACGCCCCTTGAAAAAAGGGGATCAAAGGGAGATTTTTATATTAGTCTCCGTCACAAGATTTTTGAAAACATCCACTGCCTGCATCAACGTTTGCACTGGAAAAATTTTCAGTGTTTCAGAATGAGTTTTAGGTAAATTAGCGTGTGGTACAATAGCAAATTTAAACCCGTGTTTTTCCGCTTCACGTAAGCGTTCTTGTCCACCTTGGATTGGACGAATTTCACCTGCAAGACCTAACTCACCAAATACAATAACATCCGGTGGTACGGCTTTGTTGCGTAAACTCGATAACACAGCAAGTACTAAGGCAAGATCAGCGCCTGTTTCAGTGATACGCATGCCGCCGACCGCATTAACAAATACATCTTGATCGTGTGTTGCGATTCCTGTGTGTCTATGTAGCACAGCCAACAACATAGAAAGTCGTGGTGCTTCCAAGCCTACGCAAACACGACGCGGATTTCCCATATAACTTTGATCAAGCAGCGCTTGTATTTCAACGAGTAATGGGCGACTGCCTTCTTTGGTTGCCATAATCACACTACCGGGTACAGGATGCGTGTAGCGTGATAAAAAAATCGCAGAAGGATTATTCACTTCTTTTAATCCCTTATCAGTCATTGCAAAAATACCTAATTCATTAACAGCACCGAAACGATTTTTAACCGCACGAATCACGCGATAACGATTATCAGGCTCACCTTCAAAATATAATACAGTATCAACCATGTGTTCTAATACGCGTGGGCCTGCAAGTGCGCCTTCTTTGGTAACATGACCAACGAGAAATAATGCAGTTTGCGTTTGTTTGGCATAATTGACTAGTTGTGCGGCGCTTTCACGTACTTGTCCTACAGCACCGGGCGCAGATTGCAATAAATCAGTGTGCATGGTTTGAATAGAATCGACGACAATGACACCCGGTTTTTCTTCGCGTGCTAATTTTAAAATATGTTCGATGTGAGTGTCGGCGAGTAGCAGTAAATTTTTTTCGGGTAATCCCAAACGGCGTGCGCGTAGTGTGACTTGTTGTAAGGATTCTTCACCAGTGACATATAAAACTTTTAAATGCTGACTTAAAAAACAAACAGTTTGCAATAATAGCGTGGATTTACCAATGCCAGGATCGCCGCCAATTAAAACAGCGGAGCCCGGGATTAAACCACCACCTAATACGCGATCTAATTCTTTGAGTCCTGTTGTGATATAAGCATGTTCTTGCAAGGTAACAGTAGACATCAAGGTGATTTCGGGTGTGCTAATTGCATAACCTTGGTAACGAGGATTTGTGGCAAGAGGAGATGCAATTTCTTCAACTAAGCAATTCCAATTAGAACACTGTCCGCATTGCCCGGACCATTTTGGATATTGTGCGCCACAGGATTGGCAAGAGTAGATAGTATGTTGCTTGGCCATTTTAAAAATGATCTCCTTATCTTACATAATTTTGTGCCTGGGCCCGCGTGCGTGCCCAGGCCCGTTTTTTCTTATTAATTTTTCATCGAAATCAATGGAAAAGACAGACTCGGGCTCGCATGCGGGCGTGGGCACGTATATTAACCTCCAACTGCCTGCCAACTCCCATCCGGCTGACGACATGCAGTACCATAAACCTGTTGACGTTTACCTGCAATATTCGCAGTTGTGCGATATTCGCGGCAATATTGATTACCTTCAACATTCACATTACGTGTAGGAACAACATCGTAACTCACGCCAGTTTTTTGGTTGGTCCAATAAGCAGGTTGTCCTACGTTATTAGTTTCAAGAGCACTATTCAGTCTTGCTCTATCTGCTTGGTCCATGGATCTACCGATTGCCCCACCTAGATAAGCACCGAGTAATGCACCTGCGCCCACTGCAACCGCTTGTCCTGCACCACCACCAAAACGACTACCAACAAGACCACCAATAACACCACCGGTGACTGTACCTACATCTTGATTGGTGACATTAGAGCAGCCAACAACAGAAATACCTGCCGCAATTAAAATCATTTTTGCAACTAATTTTTTCATAAGTTTTTACACTCCAAGATTGGATTATTATGCGCTGCTTATTCTATACTGGAAATATGCGATTTACCATATTTAGGTGGATTTATGCCATACAGAATAGATTGCCCTGATCAAATTATAGGCGAATATACGCTTACCGCAGATAAACGGAAGTTGGATTTGAACTACGCCTATAATTTACTGTGTATGCCATCACAGTATTCAACAGGACTGCCAGCAGAGCGGTTTTGCATGGTGATACAAAATTCGGTTTGTTTTAGTGTGATTCATGAGAGCGGTATTCAAGTCGGTTTTTCACGAGTGATTACTGATTACACGGAATTTGCATCACTCTGGGATGTATTTATTACAGAAGAACATAGGAAAAAAAGCTTAGGCAAAGCACTCATGCGCTATATTTTCGAGCATCCTTATTTGAAAGGTATGTTCCGTTGGTTTTTAATGACAGAGGATGCGCATGGGCTTTATCAAAAATATGGATTTAAAACGGAAGCGTATAATCCGTATGTGATGATGAAAGTAACACCGAGTTAGATTATCCACATTGCGCGCTCACCAGAGCTGCGCTACACTGAGAGTAAACATTTTTGGAGGGAACCATGAACAGCACGAACCAACCCGCTCAAGGGATGATGAATCCTAATGATTTTTCCTTGTCGGTGATGATAAAAGAGGCCTGGGCGAGAAGCCATGGTTTCAAGCTTACTTGGTGGAAAGCGGCCGGACTTTATATCTTGGTTGCCATTGCATTGGGATTGCTCTTAGTCTTTATCGATTCTTTAGCACAGTATTTTTTTGGTGATACTACGGCTACAACAGTTGTTTCCAGTATTTTAAATTTCATTCGTACTGTAGTGCTTTATCCAATGGCGATAGGGTTATTTTTATTGGGTTTAAAAAGAGTCACGGACCAACCTATCGATGTTAAAATGGTATTTGCATGTTACAGCAGTTTTTGGCGTATCACTGGGGTATTTATCTTAACAACATTGATTTTAGGTGTTGGTTTTTTCTTTGCATCACTTTTTATGGGGCTTGCTGAAAGTGGCGAATATTCCATTCTACCTGATATTGTTTTATCTCTTTTAGGCCTTATTGCAACAATAGCTTCAGTCTATTTGATGGTGGCGTATTCATTTGCAGCATTGGTGACATATCAAAAAGGCACGGGTGTTTGGGCATCCATGGAAATTTCCCGTAAAGCTATTACCAAACATTGGTTCAAAACATTTTTCACGTTCATTGTTGTGTTGCTGTTAGTTGTGGCTAGCTGTATCCCTGTTTTCGTAGGATTAGTTTGGTCATTGCCGTGGGCTTCTTGTGTGTGGGGTATCTTGTATAAGAAATTAATCGCATAACTAACGTTGTCATCCCGAGCGTAGCGAGGGATCTCCCTGTAAGCAGGAGATCCTTCGCCGCAAAGAGCGCGGCTCAGGATGACAATGATGCTTAACTCCCCATTTTCAGCTTTTCCCAATACTTCTCATAAACCCCCAACGCCACATCCGACATATCTCGCTGAAATTCCCCACGCTTTAACACCTCGCGCGAAGGATAAATAATGGGATTATGTTTAATGCTGTTGGGCAATAAATTCTGTGCTGCGAGATTTGCTGTAGGATAGTTATTATCAAGTGCAATTTTTTTAGCAACATCTGCTCGTAACATAAAATTTAAAAAACGATAAGCATTTGTCTGGTGCGGTGCATTCCTAGGAATGGCAAACGTATCCACCCAAATAACAAAACCATCTTTAGGATAGATAAAAGTAAGGTGTGGATTTTCCAGCGAAGCTTTAAAAGTATCTCCATTCCAAGCCATGCCTAAGGTCGCATCTTCATCAATTAAAATAGAAATTGTTGCGTCACTATTAAAAAGTTTAACATTAGGTAGTAGTTCTTTCAGCTTTTGATACGCTTCTTTAATTTGTTTAGGTTCTGTTTCATTAATAGAGCGACCTAGTGTGATTAAAGCAACAGAAAAGACTTCACGTGAATCATTCAATAACATCAGTTGATTAAGATATATTTTTTTCCATAAATCAGACCAGCGCGTAATTGTTTTGGGATCAAATGCTGATTTATTGACAGCAATACCAGTTGCCCCCCAAATAAAAGGAATGCTGTATTTATCTTCAGGATCATAATGGGTTTTTAAAAACAGAGAATTAATATTTTTATAATGGCTTAATTGTTTTTTATCTAAGGGCTCTAACATTTGTTGTCTACGCATGCGGTCAATGTAGTAACTAGAGGGTTCGATGATATCGTATCCGGCGCGCGGATTGGCGCGCAATTTAGTGTACATGGTCTCGTTACTATCGTATGTTGAAAAATTAACTTTAATGCCTGTTTCTTTCTCGAATTGTTGGATAATAAAATCAGGAATTACGCCAGACCAAGCGTATACATTTAAGATATTTTCATCAGCAAGCGCGGCCGTGCTAAAGAAAAGTATTAATGAAATAAGTAAAGCTCTCATGGTTTTTTCCTCAAAACTAGTTGTGAAATAACCACTAACAATAAGGTAAAGCCAAAAGTGATAGAGCAAAGCGCATTAATTTCTGGTTTAACGCCTAAGCGTACCATGGAATAAATTTTTAAGGGTAAGATTTCATAGTCGGGCCCCGCGACAAAATAGCTAGTAATCACATCATCCAGCGATAAAGTAAAACTGAGTAACCAGCCAGCCAACAATCCGGGCCATAATAAAGGCAAAATAATGCGTGCGAAAATAACGCTGTCTTTAGCGCCCAGATCGCGCGCTGCTTCAAAAATATATTCATCAAAACTGACAATCCGGCTATAAACAGTGACAACCACAAAAGGCACACAAAAAGTCGTATGCGCAAACAATAATGCCCAAAACCCTAATGGTACGTTCAACAAACTAAACAAAATTAATAAAGAAATTCCCATAACGATTTCAGGTGATAAAATTAAAATAAATACTAAACCATATAATAAATTACGTCCAAAAAAACGATAACGATATAAACTAATGGCTGCCAATCCGCCAATGCCCATAGCAAGTGTTGCCGCCGTAATTCCTAATAGTAACGAATGCCATACAGAAATCCAAAGATCATTGTCTTGTAATAATGTTTGATACCAACGTAGAGAAAATCCATGCCATACCAATGAATATTGGGCATTATTAAAAGAGTAAATCATTAGGACAATGATGGGAATGTAAAAAAACAAATAGATTAATGTTAAATAAGAGCGAGATAATTTTTTCATAAGAGGTCTTGCTCTTTTTTATTACGTTTACTTTGCAAATAAATTAAGATCATGACAGCAAGCAATATAGCTAATACGATGCTAGTGGCTGATCCTAAAGGCCAATGCTGAGTAATTAAGAATTGGTTTTGAATGAGGTTGCCTAATAAGATTGATTTAGCGCCGCCCAATAAATCAGGAATATAAAACAGCGTCATAGCGGGTAAGAATACTAAAATACAGCCCGCGATCATTCCTGGCATCGTCAAGGGTAAAATAATTTTACGAAAAGTAGTGATGCGGTTTGCGCCCAAATCACGCGCCGCATCAATTAAGCGATTATCCAGTCGTTCAATATTGGTCATTAACGGCAGAATCATAAAAGGTAGTAAATTATAAACCAAGCCAATAATGACCGAGGTATTATTGAATATCATAGGGATTGGTTCATGAATAATGCCTAAGCTTAGCAATAATGAATTAATAATGCCTTTTGCTTTTAAAATCGCAATCATCGAATAACTACGGATTAATGAGCTAGTCCAGAAGGGAATAATGACTAGCAAAATGAATAAGCCTTTTAAGCGGCTTTTCATGCGTGCCAGTGTGTAAGCGAAAGGATAGCCTAAAATCAAGCAGATCAAAGTAGAAATCCCCGCGATATAAAATGATTTTATAAAAATTTTGATATAAATCGGTTCGCTGAGCTCAACATAATTTTGCAATGTAAACGGTAGACGAATTAAATGATTAGTATCATGACTCATCAAGCTTGCAAAAATAACTAAGCCATAAGGCACAAACGAAAAAATGATTAACCAAATCCACGTGGTTGCTAGCGAAAAATATTTAAATGCGTTGTCATTCTTCATGTGGCAAAACAACCTCCCAGCCGGAAAGCCAGGTTGTCCAAACTTTTTCGCCAATAGCATATTCCAATCTATCATCGTCTTCGTCAAAAAATTCAGTCGCTGCAACCAATTGATTATTTGACAAGCGCACCATGAGGTCCACTGTTGTGCCTTTATAAATGACTTCCTCGACTGTGCCAGGAAACATTTCTGCGGTATCAGTGACTTCCGCTTGACCCCAGACGCGTAAATCTTCAGGTCGCACTAGGAGATGTACTTTTTGGCCGATATTAAATGGTATTGTATTTTTGACAATGCGTTTCTTACCTTGAATATCGACAGTAATATATTTGTCATCAATGCTTATCACTTCACTGTCAAAAATATTAACTTCACCAATGAATTTTGCTACCGTCAAACTTTGTGGTGCTTCATACACTTGTCGTGGTGTACCGATTTGTTCTATGCTGCCTTCATACATGACGACCACGCGATCGGACATCGATAACGCTTCTTCTTGGTCATGGGTGACAAAAATAAAAGTGATGCCTAGTTTACGTTGTAATTGTTTTAACTCGATTTGCATGGTTTTTCGTAAACGATAATCCAGTGAGCTGAGTGGCTCATCCAGTAATAACACCAATGGTTGATTGACGACGGCCCTGGCAATGGCCACGCGCTGCTGCTGACCGCCGCTGAGTTGTTCGGGTTTGCGTTGGGCGTATTTTTCCAGTTTTACTATTTTAAGTGCTTCAGTAACACGTTGCTGGATCTCGGCATGGGGTATTTTCTTGCAACGTAATCCAAAAGCAACATTTTCAAAAACCGTCATATGGGGAAACAGTGCGTAGCTTTGAAAAACCGTGTGTACATGACGTTTGTGTGGCGGCAGCCCGCTGACATCATTGCCATTAATAAAAATACTGCCTTGGGTAGGTTCCTCAAAACCAGAAATAAGTCGCAGCAAAGTCGTTTTCCCACAACCCGAAGGCCCAAGCAAAGTTAGGAATTCGCCGTTGCGTACTTCCAAATTAATATTATGCAGAATCTCATGACCATGAATGGTCTTTGCGACACCGCGTAATTCAATAATATGGCCTGTCATTTCTTGCCGCTCGCCTTGAGAAAAAAACGAATTATGGGGCTTTGAATCAACAGTGTAAAGAAAAAATAAAAATCATTTTCTTTGCTTCACCGCGTCGTTTTTATTATACTGCAGTTCTCTTCTTGAGTTGTCCTCGGTGTCGATAATCAACATAGTTACCTATTAGAAATGGCGTTGTTGCATGATTCATTTAATTCACGTTGTCCTGCGAATAGAACGTCGTCTGGATCCCGCGGACAAGCCGCGGGACGACGTATATCAGAGGAATCATGCAACAACGCTATTAGCAATAGGTTATCCTGAGCTGCATTTTTTGCGGCGAAGGATTTCTTGTTTTAAGCAGGAGATCACATGCCTGGATGACAACGGAATAAGATTATGATAGACTGGTTTATTAGACCAGTCTGTTGGAGAAAACAATGAATCAAATCGGCGCATATCAGGCAAAAACGCATTTTTCTGAAATATTGCGTAGAGTCACGCAAGGCGAAGAATTTTGTGTAACGCATAGAGGGAAGGTGGTGGCAGTGATTTTGCCTCCTGACGAGGTTAAAACAAAGCGAACACAGGAAGTATTTGGAAAATTGCAAATGCTCCGCAAAAAACACCCTCTAGGCAAAGTGAATGAAATTACTGACTGGAAAGAAAAGGGAAAAAAATGATTGTTGTTGATTGCTCATTGATCATGGCAGGAATACTAACTGATGAACAAGATCAGGTGGCAGAAAAGATTTTTTGTCAATTATCCGATAGTAAATTATCGGGCATCGTGCCAGCGCATTTTTACCTGGAATGTAAAAATGTTCTATTAATGGCGCATAATAAAAAACGTATCAACAAAAAAATCTGGCAAGATTATTTAGAAATTATTTCTGAGTTGCCGTTTGAGGTAGACTATCCCTCTGTGGAGCTAAGTTATTTTTGGGATGTTTCGCAA
>LSTE01000035.1 GCA_001644445.1 Gammaproteobacteria bacterium SCGC AG-212-F23 | reverse complement strand
AAGTGCCGACGGAAGACAAGCCACAAGATGCTGATGAAAGTGAATAATCCCCCCGCAAAACCAATAATCCCCTCTCCCGCCGCGCTTACAACTATGAAATAAAATGAGCTTCATAGCGGGAGAGGGCTAGGGTGAGGGAAAATCGATAATCACAAAAAAACTTTGCTATCGTCTGCCCTCACCCCGACCCTCTCCCGCTGGAGATATATTATATTTTTTACTGCTATAGCGGCGGGAGAGGGGGAGTTATTGCTGTCGCAAAATTGTAATAAAAACATGTTGATCTCCCCAGATACTTTTAGCGGGGATCTCCTATTTAGCATAATCATAGCGCTAGACAAAACTCAAAAACCATGTAAAATGCATCCGCAAATAGCACCAAACTATAAACACACTATAGGGGGTTATGATGCGATCGAAGAAAGTTTTTTTTTATCAGTTAGTTACCACTTTTTTACTCACGATCTGTTCTTTCACTGCATTTGCCGCAACAACTGATGATACCTCTCCCCGCTTTCTGGCTATCGCCGACATCCATTTTGACCCTTTCACCGCTTGCGGTAATCAGAAACCCTGCCAACTGATTGAAGATTTGCGTGCAGCGCCCACTGAGCAGTGGGAAGCGATTTTAACACAACAAGTCAAAAACCAACCTAAATACTTTGAAGACTCTAATTTTCTCTTACTGAAATCTTCATTAGACGAATTAAAAAATATTGCCAAAACAAAACAACCCAAATTCGTTTTAGTACTAGGCGATATGCTCGCACACCATTTCCGGCAACTTTACACAGAATACTCTAGCGATACTTCACAACAAAGCTACCAAGAGTTTGTGAAAAAAACATTGACCTTTCTTAAAAGCCAAACCGCACAAGCCTTCCCCTCTATCGATGTATTTTCTGCTGTCGGTAACAATGATTCCTATGAAGATGATTACGTCTCTGAACCTAATGGTAGCTTTTACCAAGACACAGGCAAAACTTGGTCTGATTTAATTCATGCTCGTAATACTCGCGCAGCAATGCAACAGCAATTTCCAACCGGCGGTTATTATGCGGTCAATATTCCATCTGATCAACGTTTGCGTTTGATTGTGATGAATACTGTATTATTTTCCGATCACATCACAGACAACAATATACTGGATGCCGCTAATGAAGAACTCACATGGCTGCATGAACAACTACAACAAGCTGCATACTCAGGACAAAAAGTAATTATCGCTATGCATATTCCACCCGGTGTTGATATCTATAGTTCACTGAAAAAAAATCCATTCTCTGTCGTTGAATTATGGCATCCTGAATTTACTCAGCGTTTCAATGATGAAATGAATCAGTATTCTACTTATGTGGTAGGTATTTTCTCTGGCCATTTCCATATGGATTTATTTCAAGTTTATCATTATCAACATAATATTCCTCTGAATGGCACACCATCTATCAGCCCCGTGTTTGGCAATAATCCTGGCTTTAAACTTTTTAGTTATGATGAAAATTCTTTGGAAATGAAAAATTATCAAACATATTATTTACCCCTGAGTATGCTGTCAGCTATCAGTACACAATCTGCATGGACTGAAGAATACGATTTTGATAAAACTTATCAACCTACTTGCAGCAGCTGCACACTGTTAGATGGCGTGCGCACTTTACGATTGACAGGCCGAGCCGCAAAAAATTACAAACAATACTTCAATCTACAATCTCCTAACGCGCAACCTATTGCTCAGTTCTGGTCACCTTACTATTGGTGTGAAACCCAATCCATGACATCGGCAGAGTATCAAGCGTGTTTGATGAGTACTCATTGAAATCACGTCTAATCCTGGATTCCGCGATTAATCCGCGGGATCCCAGTGCGCACTTGTGTCATCCCGAGCGTAGCGAGGGATCTCCTTGTAAGTAAGAAATCCCCCGCTACGCTCGACCCTTTTTCAAAGTTGGCGTATAACTACCCGAATGTTGACTTTTTACTCAAAAAACAGTTAGAATAGCAAAAAAACACGCCATTACATATGAACTAAAAAGAGGAGTTTATGCAGGCACATACACCCGCGCAAACAGCATCCACGTCTACTACTGCGACTACATACAGTCTTCTTGCTGCACAAAAAACAGCCCAAATTACTTTGACTCCTCGTTGGAACCAAGAACAATCCACGCATGCAAGTTTATGTGTAATATTAGCGCCGAAGCTGACTTCTCCTGAATATGCTTCATGGAAGATTGAGCTTAATCTTGTTGCTCTTGATAACCCCCCAACAACTATAAAAAAGAAAGAAGAAGCTATCTCTAAAAAACAACGTGCAATATTGTGGTACGAGGGCAATCCTTTCCCTAAATACAAACCTTGTATGATTTTATCAAACTGTCAATTATCTACAAATGATGAACTCAAAACGCATTCCATTGTTCTTCGCCCCCACCAAGAAGAAAAAATCCCCAATACTTTGGTTTGGGTAAAAAAACAGATTAGAACTATAAAAACTTCCCCCAGTAATTTTGGATATTTACAAGTTGTAAAAGGACATAAATATAATCTAAGTATTACTTTTTCTGTAGGTTCCACTATTCTGCAGCGAATAAGTCCTAAGGAAAACAATTGGAGTTTTCATACTTTTTTACATTCAAAACATCTGAAAAACAACGCAATTGAAACAAAGACGCGTTTGTTGGGCCCTAACGAGATAGCGATAACCTGGGCAGCAAATACAGAACCAGATCTTGATGAACACGAACGACTAGCTTTTGCAAACCCAATGAATCTTACTCCTGCACCATTGACTACATCTACAACAACTACTAAATCTGATACAAGTAATCCTATTTCCTTAACATGGGAAGCACTTGAAAAAGCAATTAATACCAACTCTCCCATCGAACTGCCCAGCTTAGATCCAGCAGTATTTCATCCTGATTTCTCACTAGCACTACCCATTGAGCGATTTGAAGACACTATTTTAACACGAGCCTTAGATGCACTTGAAACCGATGCTCGTACCGTCGCTACGGACTCAAAATCCCCCTATTATCATACAGCTACGTTTTTTTTGAATTTCTTGCGCACTACTGCATTCTTGCCTGGCCACCAACATCTTCAGCGTTATATAGAAAATTCGCAGTTATATACTGAAGACATAAAGAAAGCAAAAACCGATGAAAAAATAGCAATAGCTATGTCACGCGGAACAGATCAAAAGAAACCTATTGATGGATTACAAATAAAAGGCCAAGCATTACTTAAAAACTTGTGTCAACGCATAGATTGGTTGCAAAACTTACCACGAAAAACAAACGAACCTCTTGATACCAAGTTTTACATAAAAGTTCTTAACATTGATAAAACTTGGATGGATAATACCACAGCTTTTATGAAAGAGTGTGAGCAAAAAGGCATTGAGCTATTCGCCAAATCTCCTCCAGAATTTCATGCGTTCCGTGAGTTTTTACGAATAAAAGGAAACATACCATGGCCACATTCTTCAGCTCTATATAAACAAATTATAAAAGAAAGCGAACTTGCTCATCGTCCTAAGATGTTTGAGCGCGATACTTGCAAGTGTGAGACTTGCGGTGCAGAATTTTCAGGTTGGCGCTCTTGGCATAATAATCCTCGGCGTTTTCATAATCTTTCGAAACATCCAGCCAGTTTTTTCCCACCACCACCCGCTGTCTCTTCGAGTGTGAGCACGTCAGTGTCTCCCATTGGAACAGCCACTACTAGCAGCAAGCCTAAAATGGCAAGTGAGTGAATTTGATGATACACGTCGTCCCCGGGATCCGTGCGTACTTGTGTCATCCCGAACGTAGTGAGGGATCTCCCTGTAAGCAGGAGATCCTTCACCGCAAAAAACGCGGTTCAGGATGACACGAATTTTCCCTCTTTGAAAACAGGGAATCTAAAATAAATTTGTTCCCTTCTGGAAACTCGAATTGGGGTAATTGATCCGCTGTAATCCATTGATAGGCTTGGTTTTCTTTGCCGTGTAAGTAGCCGGAAAATTGGGTGACTATCCAGGTATCTAATGAAATTACTCTGTCGCCATAATCATGTTGATGTTGTATCCAGGAGTGAGCCATGAGAACAGTGATACCTAGTTCTTCGTATAATTCTCGTTTTAATGCAATGAATGGTGACTCTTGTGCTTCGATTTTGCCGCCGGGAAATTCCCATAAGCCGGGTTTATATTTTCCAGGGGGGCGTTGGGTGATGAGGAGTTGGTTTTTGTAATTTTGAATGATGGCGATGACGACGGGGATCAATTAAATCTGCCCATGACAATGTTTGTATTTTTTCCCGGAACCACAAGGACAAGGTTCGTTGCGGCCTACTTTGCGTTCGTCACGTACAACGGTTGCAACCTCTGGATCATCTTCTTCTACGGGTTCTGTTTGGAAAACATTAGCTTCACTGTGATGAAATTGCATTTTGAGTGGCGGTGCCGATGTTTGACGTTGGGCTTCTAATGTAGGAACAGCTTGATCTTGCTGCACACGTACTTCAAATTTTGATAAAGTCGAAATGACTTCAGCATTAATTTTATCTAGCATTTGGATGAATAATTCAAATGCTTCGCGCTTGTATTCTTGTTTTGGATTTTTTTGTGCATAACCGCGTAAATGAATGCCTTGACGTAAATAATCCATAGCCGCTAAATGCTCACGCCAATAGGTATCTAATGTTTGTAGCATTATCGTTTTTTCGAATTGCGATAAAACTTCAGGACCTGCTTGTTCTGTTTTCTTGAGATAATAATCACGTATCGCGGTTAAAATACGTTCGCGTAAATGTTCTTCGTGGAAGTTTTCTTCTTTGTCTAACCATTCACGGATGGGAAAACGCATATTGAAATCAGCTTCCAATTGTTTCTCAAGTCCCGGAATGTCCCACTGCTCTTCCATGCTTTGTGGTGGCACAAAAAGGCTAATCACATCATTCACCACGCGTTCACGAATTGATGAAATCGTTTCCGAAATACTTTCAGACGTCAGCAATTCATCACGTTGACTGTAAATCACTTTGCGTTGTTCATTGGCGACATCATCGTATTCTAATAATTGTTTACGAATATCAAAGTTATGCGCTTCAACTTTACGTTGTGCGTTTTCAATGCTATTACTTAAAATTCTAGACTCCAGCGCAACACCTTTTTCTACACCAATTCTACGCATGATAGCCATCAAACGTTCACCGCCAAAAATACGTAACAAATTATCCGCAAGAGACAAATAAAAACGCGATTTACCCGGATCACCTTGTCGACCAGAACGACCGCGTAATTGATTATCGATACGACGCGATTCATGACGTTCTGTGCCTAATACAAATAAACCACCGGCTTTGACAACGGCATCATGACGTTCTTGCCAAGCTTTAGTCCGTTGTTTAATTTCATCAGGCGATGGATTTTCTAACGCTTTTAATTCAGCTTCTAAATTTCCACCTAAAACAATATCAGTACCACGGCCTGCCATATTGGTTGCAATTGTCACTGTCCCTGGGCGGCCGGCTTCTGCAATAATGTGCGCTTCTTTTTCGTGGAATTTTGCGTTTAACACTTGGTGAGGGATTTTTTCATTTTTTAATAAACTAGATAAATATTCGGATGTTTCAATCGATGCTGTCCCTACTAAAATAGGTTGTCCAGTGGCGCTGGATTTTTTGATGTCTTCAATGATGGCTTCAAATTTTTCGGCCAGTGACATATACACTAAATCCGCTAAATCTTGGCGCACCATGTCTTTATTCGTTGGCAATACGACGACTTCTAAACCATAAATTTGTTGAAATTCGTAAGCTTCGGTGTCGGCAGTTCCCGTCATGCCAGAAAGTTTATTGTAAATACGAAAATAATTTTGGAAAGTGATGGAAGCCAGCGTTTGATTTTCTTGGTTGATAGCAACACCTTCTTTTGCTTCGACAGCTTGATGCAAACCATCTGAC
The DNA here is from genome assembly GCA_001644445.1 of Gammaproteobacteria bacterium SCGC AG-212-F23. Classification (GTDB taxonomy): domain Bacteria; phylum Pseudomonadota; class Gammaproteobacteria; order DSM-16500; family DSM-16500; genus SCGC-AG-212-F23. The sequence goes on along the minus strand of LSTE01000035.1, from coordinate 17,765 downwards.
CAACGACGACCTGGCATAGTACGGCCTGTATGTTCGTCTACAATTACAATTTCATTATTTTGTACGATATAATCGACATCGCGATGAAATAATGCGTGTGCACGCAATGCAGCGTTGAGATGATGCATCAAAGGAATATTATTGGCATCGTAAAGGCTTTCGTTTTCACGTAATAATCCCGCTTGTAAAAATAAGGCTTCTACATGTTCGTGACCTGTTTCGCTTAAAAAAACTTGCTTGATTTTTTCATCGACAGAATAATCGCCTGGCGCATCTTTGTCGGCTTGGCGCACTAATTGTGGGACTAGTTTATTAACTGCAACATAGAGTTCTTTGCTATCTTCTGCAGCACCTGAAATAATTAATGGTGTGCGTGCTTCATCAATCAAGATAGAGTCGACTTCATCGACGATAGCATAATTCAATCGGCGTTGAACTTTATCAGCTTGCGTAAACGCCATGTTATCGCGTAAATAATCGAAACCGAATTCATTGTTAGTGCCGTAGGTAATATCCGCAGCATAGGCTTTTTGTTTATCCGCAGGTGGCATGTTTGGGGTGATAACACCGACTGTCATGCCTAAAAATGCGTACAAAGGCCCCATCCATTCAGAGTCACGTTTGGCCAGATAATCATTTACTGTAACGATGTGTACGCCTTTTTCTGATAATGCATTCAGATAAGCAGCGAGTGTAGCGACTAAAGTCTTACCTTCACCTGTACGCATTTCAGCGATATTACCGCCATGTAGCACCATACCGCCTAGCAACTGCACATCGAAATGGCGCATTTTTAATACACGTTTTCCGGCTTCGCGGACGACAGCAAAGGCTTCGGGTAATAATTGATCTAGTGTTTCGCCATTTTGTAATCTTGTTTTGAATTCTTGGGTTTTGGCCTGTAGATCGGCATCGGAAAGTGCCACCATGGTGCTTTCGAGTGCGTTAATTTTTTCAACAATTTTCCAGTGGGAGCGCAACACACGCTGGTTGCGACTGCCGAAAATGCGCTTTAATAACCCTGTTAACATAGTGTCCTGGATGAGGCAAAAATAAACTGAAAGGATTACCTAGTCTGCTGGAAATGTCAAATTTTCATTCTCGACAAATGGCATTAGATAGATGCTCTTTTTTAAGCAGGAGATCCCCGCTAAAAGCATGCGGGGATGACGAGGTGTTCCTCGCGGGGGCGAGTATAAAAACTATGTTTTTTATCTACGCCCCCGCGAGGTCTTCACTCGCCATCCCCGCATGCTTTTAGCGGGGATCTCCTGCTTCGTGAGGCTTTTCGTTCTTAAGCAAGCCACACTGGGGAAAAGATCCTAATTGTTATGGTATACTCTACCGATGATAAAAGATCCAGTTAATCACATTTTGAAAAATGACGGCGCCTCTTTGGGAGCCCTACTCAATCATGCGCAAGTATTGCAACGCATGAATACGCTTTTCACTCAATATTTAGATGACAGCTTAGCAAAACATTGTCAGATTGCTAAATATGAACAGCAACGTTTAATTGTCATGACCGATTCTGGCGCTTGGACCACGCGCTTGCAGTATAAAATTCCGGAGTTATTGGAATCATTGCGCCAACATCCTGAATTTCAAGATATCAAAGCTATTTGCTGCAAAACCTATCCTGAAAACATTTCCGCACGTTTACGTGAACAAAAACCTGTGCGCTCTGTTCAGCCTATTTCTAAAGACAGTGCATTAGCAATGATAAAAATTGCGGAGAATACTAAGGATGAGAAGATTAGAAATATTTTGAAAAAGTTTGCGGAGAAGTTTCTTTAACAGATCCCCTCTCCCGCTGGATATGTATCGTATTTTTATCGCTACAGCGGCGGGAGAGGGAGAGTTTATATTAACTATCTAGCGCTAGCACTGTTTTTACGTAGGAAATTGGCGCATCCGCTGGGTTTTCGAAGGTGACGTATTCCCAAGCGTCTTTGGTCTCGAGTAATTTGCAAAGTAATTTATTGTTGAGCGCATGACCGGATTTGAAACCGCTGAAAGCGCCAATTAAGCTAGAACCTAAAAGATATAAATCACCGACTGCATCTAGAATTTTGTGGCGAACAAATTCATCTTCGTAACGCAAACCATCTTCGTTTAATACTCTGAAATCATCGATAGCAACCGCGTTATCTAAACTTGCACCGCGCGCTAAATTCATGGCATGTAAACGTTCGAAATCAGATTTGAAACCAAATGTGCGTGCACGACTCACTTCTTTGACATAAGAAGTACTAGAAAAATCTAAGGTCGCCGTTTTACTATGCATTTTAAAAACGGGATGATCAAACTCAATAGTGAATGTCACTTTAAAACCGTTAAAAGGCTGGAAACACGCCCATTTGTCGCCATCTTTCACTAATACTTTGCGTTTGATACGAATAAATCGTTTAGCGACATTTTGTTCCTCAATCCCTGCGGATTGCACTAAAAATACAAAAGGACCTGCACTGCCATCCATAATTGGAATCTCAGATGCAGTCACATCCACATAAGCATTATCAATACCTAAACCTGCAAACGCAGAAAGCAAATGCTCAACTGTCGCAAGACGAATACCGTCTTTGAGCAACGTCGTAGATAAAGTCGTATCACCTACATACTCAGCACGCGCAGGAATGGTAACAGGAACATCAAGATCAGTACGTTGAAAAACAATACCTGTATTGGGAGGCGCAGGTCTTAAAGTCAATTCAGCTCGTTCACCACCGTGTAGGGTTATACCCGTTGCTTTGATGACGTTTTTTAAGGTGCGTTGATTAATCATTGTCGTTTCACTTTTTTAAGTACTTAAGAATATCGTATCATATTTAACATTAATCAACTACCTCTTCCTTGCGTCTTAAAAATGCAGGAATATCTAAATATTCTAATTCTTGCGCAGATTCTATGCTTTGCGCAGGTTTATTGACTGGTTCTTGCACTGTATTAATCAATGGATAACGTCGACGCATAACGGCTGGTTTTTCCAGTTGTTGATAATCAACTGTACCATCTGAACGAGATAGATCAGATTTATTGCTACTAGAGCCAGTCATTTTAACGCGTCCTAAACCAGTCACTATGACTGTCACACGCACTTCATCGCGCAATTCTGGGTCAATCACAGTACCCACAACGACTGTTGCGCCATCGGTAGTAATATTCTTGATAGCATCACCGACTTCTTCGAATTCACCAATAGACATGTCTAAACCTGCTGTAATGTTCACGAGCACGCCACGTGCACCTGTCATGTCTACATCTTCTAGCAGCGGGCTAGAAATCGCGGCTTCTGCAGCTAAACGAGCACGGTTTTCACCCGATGCAACACCTGTGCCCATCATTGCCATACCCATTTCAGACATCACTGTACGTACGTCTGCAAAATCCACGTTAATCAAACCAGGACGGGTAATTAATTCAGCAATACCCTGTACTGCACCACGTAATACATCATTCGCCACTTTAAATGCGTTCACGAGTGTGACATTTTTTCCGAGTACTGTGAGTAATTTATTGTTAGGAATAGTAATCAAAGAATCTACGTATTGGCTAAGGCAAGCGATACCTTGATCAGCAATATGCATACGCGCTTTGCCTTCGAAAGAGAAAGGACGCGTAATCACAGCTACCGTCAAGATACCTAACTCTTTAGCAACTTGTGCAAAAATAGGCGCAGCACCGGTTCCCGTACCACCGCCCATACCTGCTGTGATGAAAACCATATCGGCACCGGCCAGTGAAGCTTTAATTTTTTCACGATCTTCTTCAGCAGCACGGCGGCCAATGTCTGGATTGGCTCCTGCACCTAAACCACGAGTAATCGTATCACCTAGCTGTATCAAAGAATTAGCAGAGGAATTTTTCAGCGCTTGCGCATCGGTATTCGCACAAATGAATTCTACACCTTCAATCGAGGTTAACATCATGTGTTCAACAGCATTGCCACCACCACCGCCAACGCCTACCACTTTTATCACTGCATTTTGTGATTTATTATCTACTAACTCAAACATGAATACGCTCCTTGCTGTAATATTATCTGCGCTTTAAAAATTACCTTGAAACCAATTTCTCATACGACCCAATAACCCTTTCAAATTCGTTTGCGTCATCAAATCACGCTGATTGTCACGCTGCTGCATTCCATAGAGTAACAAACCTACCCCTGTCGCATAAATAGGATTATTAGCAATCTCGGGATATCCTATGACCCCTTGTGGACTACCCAAACGCACTGGCATTTTGAAAACGCGTTCTGCTAATTCTACTGCACCAGTGACTTTAGAAGCACCACCGGTGAGCACAATACCTGCTGCAATAAAATCTTCAAGACCACTGCGGCGAATTTCCGCAGCAACCAAGGTAAATAATTCTTCATAACGCGCTTCAACAACTTCAGCCAGTGCACGCTTTGATGTTTGCCTAGAAGTCCTATCTCCGACAGCAGGAATATCAATCACATTATTTGCTTCTGCCAATTCCTGACAGGCGCAAGCATATCTTATTTTAATCTCTTCTGCATTACGTGTAGGCGTGCGCAATGCAATTGCAATATCATTTGTCACTTGATCGCCTGCAATAGGCACAACAGCTGTATAACGGATAGCACCATTGGTAAAAATAGCAATATCCGTTGTGCCGCCACCAATATCTATCATGCAAACACCTAGCTCTTTTTCATCTTCTGTCAAAATAGACTGACTGGAGGCAAATTGTTCTAACACAATGTCTGTGGCTGCCAAACCGCAGCGTTTTAAACATTTTACAATATTTTGTGCAGCACTAACGGCACCGGTCACAATATGCACTTTCGCTTCCAGGCGCACACCAGACATGCCTATAGGTTCACGAATGGAATCTTGTTTATCAATAATAAATTCTTGGGGCAAAATATGGAGGATTCTTTGGTCTGCTGGAATAGCAACAGCTTTTGCGGCATCAATCACTCTGTCTACATCCACTTGTGTGACTTCTCGGTCACGAATAGCAACAATGCCATGCGAATTGATACTACGAATATGGCTGCCTGCGATACCGGTAAACGCAGAATGGATTTGGCAACCGGCCATGGCTTCTGCTTCTTCGACGGAACGTTGTATAGATTGCACAGTAGATTCAATATTGACAACTACGCCTCTTTTTAAGCCTTGTGAGGGGTGTGATCCTAGTCCAATAATATTTAGTTTATTTTCATTCGTCATTTCACCGACAATCGTGACGACTTTTGACGTGCCTATATCTATCCCTACCATCAAATCTTTCGTTGGCTTTTTTGCCATAGTTCTCGTTCCTAACCTATATTTTTCCATTTGACTGCCAAGCCGTTAGTATAACGCAAATCAATAGAATCTACTTGATTGGCTTTATCACCAACAATCTTGGGGTACACTTTCACAAAATGGTCGACGCGAGTCAAGATATCTTTTTCACCGACTGCTAATTTTATGCCATTATCTAGCGTTAATAACCAATTATCTGAATAATTTAATTCTAGCCGTGAGATTTTTGTGTGCAACGGTTGTAACAAAGTGTTTAACTGATTATAAAATTCCAGCATGCGGACTTGTTGACGCGGTGGGCCAATGAATTGCGGCAAACCTTTGAAATCGGCATTATCTTCTGGAGTAAATAATTCGCCGTTATTACTGAGTAAACTTTTTTCATTCCACTGTGCTACAGGTGTTTTTTCAAAAAGTGTTATCGCAATACGATCTGGCCATTCGCGCGTCACGGCAATATTAGCTATCCAGGGTAACTCTAATAGTTTTTCTTTAATCAGGTTAACATCGACTGAAAAAAATCCTTGATGGATTAGCGGCGTTACTATTTGTTGTACGGTATCGCGATTGACATGTTGGATGCCATAGACTTTGACATTTTTGATGGGAAAATAGCGGACGTCTTTCAACTTAGACATCATCATCAACAATGCGATTAATAAAAAAATGAACCCGCCCCATTTGCAAATCTTTTTAAATGAAAAAGAAAAAAAATTATGCGAGTTTTTCTGTCTGCGAGTAATCATTGGTTGTTCTCCCGGCAATATACACCTCAGGTATCAACTGCACACCCTGCTGTTGATTCACAACATCTACGACATAAGCAATCAATTGTTCAATATCAGCCGCTTTTGCATGGCCATCATTAATAATAAAATTCGCGTGTTTTTCCGAAACATAAGCGCCACCGATGCGCTTGCCTTTTAAACCAGAAGCTTCTATGAGTTTTCCTGCGAAAGTATTCGCAGGATTACGAAAAACAGAGCCGCAATTAGGTAACCCTGTTGGTTGAGAGGCACTGCGTTTTTCTAAAAGAGTGCGGATTTCAGTCAGTGATTTCTCCTTGTCGCCTTGTTGCAAGGAAAAATAACCTGCAACAAACCACTCATCCTGAGGTCTTGCCACGTGACGATAGCTAACAGAATATTCATTAGCATCACGATGCTTCAGTTGCCCATGACGATTGACTGTTTCTACTTGAGAAACGAAAGACCACGTTTCACCGCCCCAACAACCTGCATTCATCGCTAAAGCGCCTCCTACTGTCCCTGGAACACCCGCTAAAAATTCAATCCCTGTTAATCCAAGACGGGCACTATATCGCGCAATTTGGGCGCATGCAACACCGGCTTCTGCTTTAATATGTGTATCATCAAGTTGTGTAATCGTAGCCAAAGTCCCACGGGTAACAATCACTACACCTTCTACGCCTGCATCGCGAATTAACATATTACTGCCTAAACCTAGCCATAATATTGGAACTTCTTTAGGAACCTGTTGTAAAAAAATCGCGGCATCTTCTACATTAGCTGGTATATAAAGACAATCTGCCGGGCCACCGACTTGCCAAGAAGTATACTCGGCCAACGATGCATTCATCGTGAGTTGGCCTTGTAAGTTTTTAAAATGATTAACATCAAAACGCATCAAGTCGTCTCTTTTTTTAAAATGACTGACTCTTTTAAGTGAGTCGCAGCCAATGTTGCAGCTAATGTGCCTATATTACCCGCACCTTGCATCAGTAAAGCATCGCCATCACGCAAATGTTCTTGCAATAATGCGGCTAATTCTTCGTGTTTTTCTACCAGAATAGGCTCCATGTTGCCACGCTCTTGAATCAAACGACAAAGCGCTGCACTATTTGCGCCTTCAATCGGTTGTTCGCCTGCGGAATAAACATCTAATAATAATAAAGCATCTGGTTGCGATAAAACTTCAGAAAATTCTTTAATGAGATCATGCGTACGCGTATAACGATGGGGTTGATACACCATCACCAAACGACGTTGCGGCCAACTATGGCGAGCAGCTTGCAATGTCACAGCAATTTCGCGAGGATGATGACCGTAGTCATCGATCAGCGTCACACTTCCGCCTTTTGTTAAAGGGAAGTCACCATAAATCTGAAAACGTCGTCCTATACCTGCAAATTTTTCTAGGGCGCTTTTGATACTCGCATCCGCAATTTTAAGCTCTGTTGCAACAGCAATAGCAGCTAATGCATTTAATACATTATGTTTGCCAGGCAGATTTAATGTGATCGCAATTTCACTGCCATCAGGACGTACTGCAGTAAAATGTGTTCTCGTGCCTGTTTGTGAAATATTCTTAGCATAAAAATCAGCTTCTTCGCTAAACCCGTAGGTCACAATAGGCCGCGAAACATCATCTAAAATTTCTTTGACTATCGGGTCATCAATACACAACACAGCTAAACCATAAAAAGGCAATCGATGTAAAAAATCCACGAATGCTCGACGCAACTCAGCAAAATCATTGTGATAAGTGCCCATGTGATCTGCATCAATATTCGTAACAATAGAAATCATAGGTTTTAAATAGAGGAAAGAAGCATCACTCTCATCAGCTTCTGCAACAAGATAATGACCTGATCCCAATTTTGCATTACTGCCTGCGCTATTTAAACGACCACCGATAACAAAAGTAGGATCTACACCTTCCTCAGCAAGCAAACTCGTGATTAAACTAGTTGTTGTGGTTTTGCCATGCGTGCCGGCAATAGCAATACCGTAACGAAAACGCATTAATTCCCCTAACATTTCCGCTCGTTGCACAATAGGGATATGCGCTTCACGTGCTGCAACCAATTCAGGATTAGTCATATCGACAGCAGAGGAACGAACAACAACATCAGTATCTTTTACATTGTCTGCTTGATGGCCTATAAAAATCTTAGCGCCTAGCGTATGCAACCGTTTTGTCAATGCGTTTTCACATAAATCAGAACCCGATATTTGATAACCTTCACTCAGGAGCACTTCTGCAATACCTCCCATCCCTACACCACCTATCCCTACAAAATGGATGCGTCTAATCCGCCCCATTTCAAATGTCCAGCGCATATGAAATCTCCTTACAAATTTTTACTACAGTATCAGTTGCGTCTGTTTTTCGCAATTTGTAGGCGGCGACAGCCATGGTTTGTCTACTTGCAATCAGTTTTTGCAATGCTTGAGAGAGTGTAGTTACTGTCATCGCTGATTGCAGCAATAGTATAGCCGCCCCTTCTTTTACCATGTAGGCTGCATTTATTGTTTGGTGATCATCGACAGCATGTGGAAAAGGAATTAAAATAGCACCTACTCCTGCTGCACATAATTCTGCAATGGTCAGCGCACCTGCACGACATAACACCATGTCTGCATTAGCATAAGCCGTTGCCATGTCTTGAATAAAAGGTACAACAGTTGCTTCGAGATGTAATGCCTCGTAAATTTTTTTTGTTTCTGCAAAATGTTTTTCGCCTGTTTGATGTAAAACCTGCGGACGATCTTCTACGCACATTTGACTCAACACCTTTGGCACACATTCATTAATTGCTTGCGCACCTAAACTACCACCCAATACTAATAAGCGTAGTGATTTTTGTGGAACAGACATGCGTTGCTCTGGTGCTGGAATTGCAGCAATCTCTGCACGTACGGGGTTGCCTGTGGTAATAATTTTTTTAGATGATTTAAAAGTTTCTGGAAATCCTTGTAACACACGCGCTGCAAACCAAGCTAAATAACGATTAGTTAATCCTGCTTTGGCATTTTGTTCATGAATCACTAATTTTTTATTTAATAATCGACTAGCTAAACCACCTGGCCCACTGACAAAACCACCCATACCTATCACAACATCCGGTTGTAAACGCCGAATAATTTTCCATGATTGAATAACTGCAAAAAATAAACGAAACGGTGCAAGCAACAACCCACGCAACCCTTTACCGCGTACGCCCGCAATAGAAATAAATTCAATAGGAAATCCTGCAGCAGGTACCACTTTCGCTTCTAAACCATTTTTAGTACCTAACCAATACACTTCAATATTTTGTTCACGGAATTTATGGGCAACTGCAAGGCCAGGAAAAACATGACCACCCGTACCACCTGCCATCATCAATACACGTTTGATTGTTTTCATTCGCGCCATCCTGCAGCAACACGATTTTCATAATCAATACGTAACACTAAAATAATAATTAAACAATTAATCACCATGCTACTGCCACCATAACTTACTAATGGCAATGTTAATCCTTTAGTTGGCAACACACCGCAATTCACACCTATACTCACCATAAATTGAATGGCTATCCACAAACCAAATCCATATGCCATATAACCTGCAAAATGCCGCCCTAATAATTGCGCTTTGCGCCCAATCAAAAAAATCTTAGTTACCAACACACAAAATAAAGCCATAATAATCAATACACCGATCAATCCTAATTCTTCTGCAATCACTGCAAATAAAAAATCGGTATGCGATTCCGGCAAATAAAATAACTTTTGTATGCTATTCCCTAAGCCTACACCAAACCAGCCACCGCGACCAAAAGCAATCAATGATTGTGTTAACTGATAACCATGACTATAAGGATTGTTCCATGGATTTAAAAAACCTGTTAAACGATGCATACGATAAGGTGCAGAAATGGCAACAACACACATCACTAACAATACTAAAATAAACAAGGGTAAAAAATTCCTGAGCCGCATCCCTGCCAAAAACATCATACCAAACGCTGTCGCAATAATCACAACACAAGAACCAAAATCCGGTTCACGCAACAACAACATCGCTAAGATACTTAAAATAATCATCGGTTTTACAAAACCCGAAAATCGTGTTTGCACTTCTGCGTTATGACGCAATAAATAACCCGCCATGTAAATCACAACTACAAACTTCGCAAGCTCAGACACTTGCATGCCAAAAAGCCAACGCGCACTACCATTCACCGCATGTCCTACTCCTGGAATTAAAACCAGCGTCAGCAACACGATGACTGTCAATAATAAGCCGCTGCCTAATTTTTCCCACCACTCGGTATCAAATTGAATAATGACTGCACCTATGGCAAGCCCAAACACTAAGTAAATAAGTTGGTGATAAAAAAAATAAAACGGCTGATGTAACTGTTGATCTGAAATCACAATGGATGCCGAGGCAACCATTAACAAACCAAAAGACATTAATAAAAATACGACGAGAACAAGCCAATAATCAAACATGACTACAGAGCGTGTTATCGGACGAGCAGATGAAGCATCCACTATAATGCTTCCACAAGTTTCACAAAAACATCACCACGATGCTCAAAGTTTTTAAACATATCGAAACTCGCACAAGCAGGCGATAATAAAACGCTATCACCCTCTTCAGCCAGTTGATCTGCCATCGCAATTGCTTGCTGCATATCATTAGCAAAACAATGTGGAATACGATCGCCCATCACATCAGCAAGCACTGTAGAAGCTTCACCGATAAGTACAACTTGTTTAACGTATTTTTCAAGGACAGGTACTAATGGTGAAAAATCCGCATTTTTACCAACACCACCAGCAATCAAAATTAATTTCCCTTGAATCACTCCACCTAGTCCTTCTATCGCAGCGAGTGTTGCGCCTACGTTTGTGCCTTTTGAATCGTTGTACCAACGTATACCGCGACGCTCTCGCACCAACTGACAACGATGCGGCAACCCTTTAAACATGCGTAAGGTATCAATCATGGATGACATGGGTAATCCGAATCCATAACCTAATGCAATCGCCGCTAACGCGTTTGCTTGATAATGCCTGCCCAAAATAGGTAACTCACTCACTGGCATTAAAATTTGATTTTTAAATGCAAGATAATATTCACGGTTTCTTTGCATCAATCCAAATTCATTCATTTGTGGTGTATGCAAAGTAAAATAATACTTCGTCGCTACTTTTTCTGTGCAATCCGTCAAAGGATCATCGCGATTGCAAACCACGACTTCTGCATTTTGATAGACCCTGTGTTTAGCCAATTGATATTCTCTTAAGTTAGCATAGCGATCCATATGATCTGGTGTGACATTTAATACGGTTGCAACACGTGGACGCAAAGAAAAAGTGGTTTCCAGCTGAAAACTAGATAATTCCAAAACAAATAACTCAGGCGGCGTGGCTGGTGTTAATAAATCCAACGCAGGAATACCTAAATTCCCACCAACTTGTACGCGCAAACCTGCCATTTCAGCCATCTTACCGACTAAAGTCGTCACGGTACTTTTTGCATTAGTGCCTGTAATGGCGATAATGGGTGAACGTACCGCTTGAGCAAACAATTCAATGTCACCGATAACAGGAATGCCTCTAGTCGCTTGTTTGGCAATAGCAGGCTCTTTAATGGAAAGGCCTGGACTGACGACTAAGGTTTCAGCTTTTTGTAATAATTTTTCGTCTAATTGACCTAAAGAAACAGGTACATCAGGGTATAACGTTCGTAATTCGATCAAACTGGGGGGATTTTCACGCGTGTCGGTCACCGCAACAGGTATGCCTTGTTCTCGCAAAAAGCGCACACAAGATAAACCAGTAACCCCTAAACCTACAACAACGTGTAATTTTTTTGACATCATGCCTCCAGAGATATTCTTCACCCCCGTGGGGTAATCGCCCGTCATCCCCGCATGCTTCTAGCGGGGATCTCCTGCTTAGAAGGGGATCCCCGCTAGAAGCATGCGGGGATGACGGCATTCACTTGAGCGGGACCAAAGAGTAATTACCGCAATTTTAGAGTAGCTAGGCCACATAACACAAGTATAAATGTAATAATCCAAAAACGTACAATCACCCGCGGCTCCGGCCAGCCTTTTAGCTCAAAATGATGATGGATAGGCGCCATGCGGAATATACGTTTTCCCGTTAATTTAAACGATGCTACCTGCAAAATGACAGACACTGTTTCTAAAACAAAAATGCCTCCCATAATAAACAAGACTAATTCTTGACGCACAATGACTGCAATCAACCCTAAGGCAGCACCTAATGATAAAGCACCTACATCACCCATAAATACTTGTGCAGGATAGGTGTTAAACCACAGAAATCCTAAACCTGCACCAACCAGCGCTCCACAAAATACTACAATTTCACCTGCTCCCGGGATATAGGGAATTGAGAGATAATTCGCATAATGTAAATTACCTGCCGCATAAGCAAAAATGCCTAAAGCACCTCCCACTAACACCACTGGCATAATCGCAAGACCATCCAAACCATCCGTGAGGTTGACTGCATTACTCGCTCCTACAATTACAAAATACGTAAAGACAATGTAAAATATTCCTAATGACCACATAACATGTTTAAAGAAAGGAAAAACTAATTGCGTTTCTACCGGTGATTTTGCAATCACATATAAATAAATTGCAGCAGATAATCCAATCATGGATTGCAAAAGATATTTGTAACGAGATTTCAAACCGCGGCTATTTTTTAATACTAATTTTTGATAATCATCCCACCAACCAATCGCACCAAATGCCAACGTTACTATTAATATTAACCAAATATAACGATTAGATAAATCTGCCCACATTAATGTCCCAAAAGTAATCGCAATCAAAATCAAAGCACCGCCCATAGTGGGTGTTCCAGCTTTAGATAAATGCGACTTAGGGCCATCATCACGTACTACCTGTCCCAGTTTGTAGCGACTCAAGTGAGCAATCATGGTAGGTGCTACGACCAGTGCGACAATTAATGAAGTCAGCGCACCTAGAATTGCGCGCAATGTTAAATATTGAAATACGTGGAACATGTGAATATGTTTTGCTAAGTATTCGCTTAACCAGTACAGCATGAATGCTTCTCCTGTTAGTAAATTTCGACCTGTGTCATCCCGAGCGTAGCGAGGGATCTCCCTGTAAGCAGGAGATCCTTCGCCGCAAAGAACGCGGCTCTGGATGACAGCTACGCTCGGGATGACACACACCGCAAAACGTCGTCCCGCGGCTTGTCCGCGGGATCCAGGTTTTCTCGTCATTCCCGCATTGAAACCCATCTATTTGGATGGAGATCCCTCACTACGTTCGGGATGACGCAAAAAAATTTTGCGTCACTTCCACATCACTAAAATGTTTTTTCTCATCTTTAATAATCTGATACATCTCAGCCCCCTTCCCCGCGATTAATACACAATCGCCTTTTTTTGCTTTAGCCAAGGTTGAAGTAATCGCTTTGGCTCTATCGTGGATAGCAATCACTTTTGCTGCATCGTTAAATCCCGCCATAACTTCTTGAAAAATTTGCGCTGGATCTTCAAAACGTGGATTATCATCCGTTAAAATCACTTCATCTGCAAATGATTCTGCAATTTTTGCCATCACCGGACGCTTACCCCTATCTCGATCACCACCACAACCAAATACACAATACAATTTCCCTTGGCAATTTTCACGTAATGTAGATAATGCCTTTTCCAGAGAATCCGGCGTATGTGAGTAATCCACTACTGCAACTGGATGTTCTCCACCGCCTAAAGTTTGCATACGTCCGGGGACAGGATGGAGATGCGACAAACATTGCAACACTGTAGCCAACGGTATATCTAACAAACATAATGTCGTCAACACACCTAAGAGATTACTTAAATTAAATTGCCCAACTAATTGCGAATGCAATTCACCCTCGCCCCAAGGCGTGACAACAGTAGCTCGAATACCGTGTAAATCTAACATGATGTTTTTTGCATAAATCAATGGCATTTTGATTTTTTGTGGATTTAAGCTATAAGCAAATGCACTCTTATTGGCAACCACATCCAATAAATGACGACCAAATGCATCATCATAATTCACGACCGCATGATCCACTGAAAAATTTTCAAATAATTTTTGTTTAGCACGCCCATAAGCTTCCATCGTGCCATGATAATCTAAATGATCACGCGTTAAATTGGTGAAAAGCGCCACTGCAAAGTGAATCCCAACAATTCTATCTTGATCTAAACTATGCGAAGACACTTCCATTGCAACATGACTTGCTTTTTTTTGTAAAAAATCGGCCAATGTTTTTTGTAAAGTCACAGGATCAGGCGTTGTTAATGTGTCAATAAAAGGTTGACCGTATAATCCACTTCCTAAAGTGCCAACCACACCGCATGTTTTATTTAATTGTTTTAATGCAGCAGCAATAAAATGTGTACATGATGTTTTACCATTGGTTCCCGTGACTCCTATCATTTGCATTTTTTGACTGGGATGATGGTAGAATTTTGCAGCGATATCGCCGATTTTTTTCCGTAAATTTTCTACGAAAAAAATAGGAGTATCTTGCATTGCCACCAAATGGTCCTCATCAACTAAAACAGCACTTGCACCTTTTTGCATAGCTTCTGCAATAAATAATTTGCCATCAACCTGACTGCCTTGAAAAGCAAAAAATAAATCGCCTGGCTTCACCAAACGACTATCCAATGCGAGACCAGAAATCTCCGTCTCAGCGGGAATGCTATCAATTAATTTAGAGAGTGCTATGGCCATCATTATTCTCACGTAAAGAAGTTAAATCATCCGGCTCGATATCATAGATTCGCAACGTACCTTCCATAATTCTTGAAAAAATAGGACCAGAGACATCACCACCATAATATTGCTTCCCCGTTGGATTGGAAACAACGACTGCAACAACTAAACGTGGATGTGTGGCAGGCGCTATTCCAACAAAAGAAGAAGTATAATGATGGTCTTCATAACCATGCGGGCCTGCAATCAGTGCTGTACCTGTTTTCCCTGCAACCACATAACCAGGCACATTAGCTTGCTCTGCTGTTCCACCTTTCACAACTACGGTTTTCATCATATCTAAAATTTCATTCGCTATATTTTCAGGAATGATGCGCTTTCCAGCCGGTGGGATTTCTAATTTCAACAAAGAAATAGGAATTTTAATCCCATGATTGGCTAACACTGTATAAGCTTCCGCTAATTGCAATACTGTGACTGTAAAACCATAACCAATCGAAAATTCTGCTTGCGCCAGCTGCGACCATTTATTACGTTTATTTAACACACCTTCTCTTTCCCCAGGAAAATGAATTTCCGTCGTATTGCCAAATCCTAAATCATGAAATAAATTCCAAACAGGCTCTGGCGGCAATGTCAGCATAATTTTGGAAACACCTACGTTACTCGAATGTTGCAACACTTCCGTCACTGTCATAGGTCCTTTACGATGCTCATCATGCAAAACATGATGATCGATACGCATCCAACCCGGAGCAGTATTAACAATTGTTTGCGGTGTATATTTTCCACTAGCCAATGCAACTGCAAGACTAAAAGGTTTAATGGTTGAACCCGGTTCAAAGACATCAGTGACCGCACGATTACGCAATGATACTAAACTTTGTTGCGCACGACGATTCGGATTAAACGAAGGTTGATTCACCATCGCCAAAATTTCACCTGTCCTCACATCCATGACCACTGCAGATCCTGAATTTGCTTTATTTTCTTGGATACCGCGTAACAATTCACGATAAGCAATATATTGAATGCGTTTATCGATACTTAACACTAAATTATTACCATGTTTTTGTTGCTGCAATATTTTGATTTGTGAAACGATTCTGCCTTTACGATCTTTAATCACTACGCTTTTTCCAGGTTCGCCGGAAAGCCATTGATTATAGAGTAACTCTAAACCTTCCGAACCTTGATCATCAATATTGGTAAATCCAATCACATGTGCTGCCACTTCGCCTTCCGGATAAAAACGTTTGTACTCTTCCTGCATATACAAACCAGGAATTTTTAATTGTTTTATTTTGTCGGCGATTTGTGGTGATAAACCACGTTGCAAATACACAAATTGCGAATCTTTATTTTCTGCAGTTTTCAATATTGATGCAAGATAAGCCGATTGCAAACTAAGATCATCACTTAACGCCTGCAAAACCGCTGTATCTATTTTAAATTCATCCGGATTAAGCCAAAGAGAATACACTAGAGTGCTAATCGCTAATGGCGAACCATTACGATCCGTAATCATGCCACGAAACGGTGGCGCAGTAACAACACGTAAAGCGCGCGCGTCACCTTGTGCTTGCAAGAATTTTTTTTGTAGTACTGCTAAATCTATGACTCGACCAACTAACAAAAGCACAAACAAAAAAATCAACGCAAAAACGATATAAAATCGCCACGCGATAAAAACGGCTTTTAATCTCGATTTCATTCACTCTCACACTATTGAGATACAATCACCACTGATTTATGATCAGGCATGATCATATTCAATTTACCTTCAGCAGTATGCTGAACTTGTGATTGCATGGTCCACGTACTTTTTTGTAAAAGTAACTGGCCCCATTGTATATGTAGACGGTTCTGTTCCGCCAGCATTTGTTGTATGCCCGCGGTCAATGTGCGCGATGAATGTGACACATAGATCACACTTAACGCTGAAAATAATACTGATAAAAATAAAGTCGCGACCCAAGCCTGGGCATTGGTCAAAACGACTGACGACGCCAATGTTTGTACTAACGAGCCTCTTTGCAAGATTTTGGCTGTAATATTCATGATAATTTCTCCGCAATTCGTAATACCGCACTTCGAGCACGAGGATTTCTTGCAATTTCAGCCACTCCTGGTTTAATGGCGCGCCCTAGTCTCTTTAATCGAGATGGAAACGCTGTATTTTTAACCGGCAATTTAGCTGGCAACTTTTCACCACGCTCTTCCTGTTGAATAAAATACACGGGCTAATTCTTCGGCAGAAACGGAAGCTAACCAAGTGGCTGCATCCATGCCGCGTGAAGTATCCATACGCATATCCAATTTTCCAGCACGCATAAAACTAAAACCGCGTTCTGGATCATCTAACTGGGGTGAAGAAACACCTAAATCACATAAAATACCATCTACTTTTCCATACAAACCTTGCTGTTTAACAAACTCAGCAAGACCTGCAAAAGAACCTTGTTGAATCGTGAATCGTGAGTCATTAAAAAATTGACACGCATAGTCAATAGCTTGCTGATCTTTGTCCATCGCCAAAAGGCGCCCCG
Organism: Gammaproteobacteria bacterium SCGC AG-212-F23; assembly: GCA_001644445.1. Taxonomy (GTDB): domain Bacteria; phylum Pseudomonadota; class Gammaproteobacteria; order DSM-16500; family DSM-16500; genus SCGC-AG-212-F23. The sequence goes on along the minus strand of LSTE01000035.1, from coordinate 420 downwards.
TTGGACTTAACTGACTCAGGATTGACTGTGCGTGTCCACCTCGACCAAACGTTGCATCGACATACACACCTTCACTCTTTATTCCAAGGCCTACGATCACCTCGGCTAATAAAACCGGTTGATGTTGTAATACATTCTCTGTCATACGACATGCCGCCATAATATGTAGTCCATTTCATAAATTTGTCGTCTTCATGAATTCGTCGTCCCGCGGCTCGTCCGCGGGATCCAGTCATAATGACAACGATTTCATTTCATCAGGGAGATCCGTCGTGCCGTTTAACAATTCATCTTCCAGCCAACGGCCGCGGCGTTCTTCCCAATGTTTTTCATCCCAAATTTCAAATTTTTTACCCTGCCCTACTAACATGGCAGATTTATGTAACCCTGCGTAATCACGTAACACCGGTGGTAATAAAA